>NZ_JBMDXJ010000281.1:0-4277 GCF_048594945.1 Pseudactinotalea sp.
TGAGCTCCCCGGCGCCCGGCTGCGCCGCCGCCTCGGATTCCGCCACACGATCGAGTGGACCAAGCCGACCTGATCGCACCGCGCCGCGTGCAGTCAGCGTCGGGCACCGGATCCGGCTTCTCCCGACGTCGATCCGGCGGCGGACATCGCGGCGTTGCGTGCTCGACGACGCATCAACGAACACATCACCTCCGGTGACAGGTCGAGGTGGTCCTCATCGAGCTCGTGGGCCAGCGTGGCGGATGTCATGGTCGTCTCTCCTTCGGTGCAGTGACCCCTCTCGCTGGCGAGGAGCGGGCTGCGGCGCTCCTGATACAGCGGGCTGTCGGCTGCGGGTGGTAGGAACGACGCATGAGTGTCAACGCGACCACCGACAGCGCGGCTCCCGCGACCCCCTTCCACGATCTCGACACCTATGTCGGACTGGCGCGGCTGGGCTCGCTCGCGCTGTCTCCCGATGGCTGCCGGCTCGTCACCGGGGTCACCACGCTCGACGCCAAGAGCACCGGCTATGTCACCGCGCTCTGGGAGATCGACCCCGACGGCGCAGCACCGGCCAGGCGGCTGACTCGCGGTGCGAAGGGGGAGAGTCAGGCGGCGTTCACCGCCGCCGGGGACCTGCTGTTCGTCGCCAAGCGTGCGCACGGTGAGACCGGCGAGGACAAGGCGAAGCCGGCCCTCTGGCTGCTGCCCGCGGGCGGTGGCGAGGCGCGCCTGCTGGCCCAGCGACCTGCCGGGGTCTCCTCGGTGCGGGCCGCGCGCGAGGGTTCGAGCGTGATCGTCGGTGCGGGCACGCTGCCCAGCGCCACGGACGAGGAGTCCGAGCAGCGGCTGCGGGACCTGCGCGAGGACAACAAGGTCGCCGCGATCCTGCACAGTGGCTACCCGATTCGGTACTGGGACCACGACCTCGGTCCCGACGCGCCCCGGCTGTTCGCCGGCGACCTGAGTCCCGAGGTCGTCGATGCCGCGGCCGAGCCCGTGGGCGAGGACCGCGACGTGGACGCCCCGCTCGAGCTGCGCGACCTCACTCCCGACGTCGGCGCCGGCCTGGTCGAGGCCGGCCAGGACCTCAGCGCCGACGGCGCCACGATCGTCTCGAGCCTGCGCATCGCGCAGGCCCGTGGCTCGGTGCGTTCGGTGCTGGTCACGATCGATGTGGCCACCGGCACGCGCACCACGGTGATCGACGACGAGGGCGCGGACGTGGGCGGCGCCCGGATCAGCCCCGACGGCACCCGCGTCGCCTACATCCGCGAGACCCTCACCACGCCGCACGAGGCGCCGACCGAGGGCCTCTGGGTGGCCGGCATCGACGGCTCCGACCCGCGGCAGCTTGCCGAGGGCTGGGACCGGTGGCCCGGCGCGATCAGCTGGGTCCCGGAAGCCGACTTCCTGCTCGTCGTGGCTGACCACGACGGCCGCTCGCCGATCTTCCGTGTCCCGCTCGACGGAGGTGAGCCCAGCAGGATCACGACCGACGACGCGGCCTATGCCGACGTCGTCGTGAGCGCCGACGGCGCGACCGCGTTCGCGCTGCGCAGCTCGTACGCATTCCCGTCCGAGCCGGTCCGGATCGACCTCGCCACCGGCGAGGTGACGTCGCTGCCGAGCCCGGTCGAGCGCCCGGCGCTGCCCGGCACGCTGCGCGAGGTCGAGACCACCGCCGCCGATGGCACCCGGGTCCGGTCCTGGCTCGCGCTGCCTGAGGGCGCGTCGGCCGAGAGCCCGGCACCGCTTGCGCTGTGGATCCACGGCGGCCCGCTGGGCTCGTGGAACGCGTGGTCGTGGCGTTGGTGCCCGTGGCTGCTGGTCGCGCAGGGCTACGCGGTGCTGCTGCCGGACCCGGCGCTGTCCACCGGGTACGGCCAGGACTTCATCCAACGCGGCTGGGGCGCGTGGGGAGCGGCACCCTTCACCGACCTGATGGCAGCGACCGACGCTGCCGAGCAGCTGCCCGAGATCGACGAGACCCGGACCGCCGCGATGGGCGGCTCCTTCGGCGGCTACATGGCGAACTGGGTCGCGGGGCACACCGACCGCTTCACGGCGATCGTCACGCACGCGAGCCTGTGGGCGCTCGATGGCTTCGGCTTCACTACCGATGCCGCGTACTACTGGGGCCGGGAGATGACCCCGGAGATGGCCCAGGCGAACTCGCCGCACCGGTTCGTGGGCGAGATCCGCACCCCGATGCTGGTGATCCACGGCGACAAGGACTACCGGGTCCCGATCGGCGAGGGGCTGCGGCTCTGGTACGAGCTGCTGTCCTCCTCCGGGCTGCCCGCGGACGAGAACGGCGCCACACCGCACCGCTTCCTCTACTACCCCGACGAGAACCACTGGATCCTCACCCCGCAGCACGCGAAGATCTGGTACCAGGTGGTGCTCGCCTACCTCGGCGAGCACGTCCTCGGCGAGGCGGCGGCCTACCCGGAGAGCCTCGGCTGAGCTGGCACCCCAGCTTTCAACGCTCTTTCGGCACACGCCGCCTTTCGTTGCTGTTTCGGCGACGAGACCACCGGCCGCCGCAGCGGAGAAGCCACGGCAACCGCTGCCGGAATCGCGTTGAAAGCCGGTGTGTGCCGAAAGAGCGTTGAAACCGGGGTGGTCGGGCCGGTCAGGCGCGGTGGGCGGGGTAGCCGAACGCGGCCAGGTGGTGCCAGACGTACTTGAGGTGTTGCGGGTCGACTGCCATCGCTGCCGCGGCGCGGCCGAGCAGCTCCGGGTCGAGCGCGTCGCGCGCGAACCGCTCGGCGATCGCTCGCGCGAGCTCGATCGGCTCAGGCCCGCGGAACTCGGGGTCGAGGTCGGCCGCCGGGAGCGCGTAGCCCGTATGCCACTCGAGTCTCGCGCCGAAGCGCTCGCACGCGTGCCGGAGATCATGCTCGACGGCGGTGCCCCGGTAGGCGGGGTCGGTCACCACGGCCTCGACGTCTCGCAGGTGGAGGCCGCCGTGGACCTGGGCCTCGATGATGTCGCCATCGACCCGATCGGCACCGACGCGGGCGCGCCCGCTCACCTCGGGCGCTCCCGCGGAAGCGGCGGCAGCCAGCACCCGGCCCAACCGGTCCCAGGTGCCGACGGCGCTCGGCTCGGTCACGCTGTCGCCCCAGCTGAACGTGCACCGGTTCAGCACGTGTGAGCGCAGCCGCAGATGCGTGGAGCCGAACCGCGGGCAGGCTCCGTTCGGGTACGGAAGGAGGTCGAGACCGCCGTAACGCGGCCGCTCGGCCGGGGCTGCGCCGTCGTACGCACCGGCGAACATGACACGCTCCCAGCCCGAGCGAGCACCGCGAAGCACGCTCTCGAGACCACCCGAGGAGGTGCCGGTCTCGAACTGGGTGCGGTAGACGCCGTCGGCGGCCATTCCTGCGGCGGCTGTGCGACCGTCCTGACCCGGGCGGTCGGGGTGGAACGTGACCGTGACGCGGGCGCGCGCGAGGACGTCGGCGAGGCTCGTCGGTGTGCTGCTCGCCAGGCTGTGCACGTGGTCGACCGCGTGGTGCGCGCGGTTCGTGTCGCTGCGATGCACTCAGATCGAGATGCCGGAACCGGCCAGCACCACGTCGATACCGCCGGGTGTGACCTCGAGCTCGGTCACCTCGAGCCCTTCGGGCAGCATGTCGAGGTCCACGGCGGTGACGCCCAGCAGGCCGCTGAGGTCGAGCGGGACGTCCGCGGCGGACACGGTTGCGCCGCCCAGCACCAGGCGGTCCAGCTCGATCGTGATCGACCTCGGCTGCGGCGCCAGCGTCACATACGCCTCCAGCTCCACCCCGAGCACCGTGGCGACGGCCGCGATCTCACCGTCGCGCAGCTCGAGCGTGACGCCCTCGGGGAGGTCCACTCGGCGCTCCACCGCTGCCAGCACGGTCTCGATCGGGGCTGTGGCCGTGGCGTGCACCTCGTCCACGGAGCCGGAGCCGCGGATCGGGACACCGGTGGCGACGATGTGGACGTCGGTGAGCGTGAACCCGTCGATCGTGGCTGCGGGGGAGGTGATCGTGATCGTCTCGAGCTCGCCCGCGATCAGCTGCGGTGTGGCGAACCGGCCGCCGAGCTCGGCGTCCAGCTCGGCGTCCAGCCCGGGAACCGCGTCGAGGATCGTGGACTCGGCCCTGGACTCGATCTCCGAGCGGACCCACCGATCGCCCAGGTATCCCGCCCCGACGAGGATGCCGAGCGCGATGAGGACGGCGATGAACGACTTCACACGCCCCCGCTGCTTCATGCGGCTCAACCTAGCCGAGGTGCTCGCGCAGGAAGGCGAGCGT
>NZ_JBMDXJ010000282.1:0-8301 GCF_048594945.1 Pseudactinotalea sp.
CCATGTTCTACCTCCTTGGTGGTGCGGGGGACAGGCAGGGAAGCGTCAGCGGTTGGCGTCCCGTGCGCCGTCGGCCGCGTCGCGGACGCCGTCCTTGACGTGCTCACCCGCCTGCTTCACCTTGGCGCCGGCCTGGTCGGCCTGACCCTCGGTCTTCATGCTCTGGTCGTCGGTAAGGTCCCCGACGCCCTCCTTGACCTTGCCGGCCGCTTCCTGCGCCTTGTGCTTGATCTTGTCGTCGAGACCCACGGGATCGTCCTCCTCGTCGTGATCCCGCGCTGATCGCGGGATCTCTCATCTCCCAGTACCCACGTCGGTGGCTGGTCATGCAGTGATCGACGACATGGTTCAGACGGCCACGGATCGGGTACCGGAGGTTGACGAGCCTCGGCGAATCCCGGGGCGACGCGAACGAGAGGAGCCTCGGATGAGAGCCGTGACCTGGCAAGGGCGTCGCGACATGCGGGTGGTCGACGTCCCGGACCCGCGCCTGGAACAACCGACCGACGCGATCGTGCGCATCACCTCGACCGGGCTGTGCGGGTCGGACCTGCATCTGTTCGACCCGTTCACGCCCTTCATGACGCCGGGTGACATCGTGGGCCACGAGCCCATGGGGGTGGTCGAGGAGGTCGGTGCTGACGTGCATCAGCTGCGGCCGGGCGACCGCGTCGTGGTCCCGTTCAACATCAGCTGTGGCACCTGCTGGATGTGCGCGCGCGGCCTCCACAGCCAGTGCGAGACCACGCAGAATGGTGCCCACGGGACCGGAGCCAGCCTCTTCGGCTACTCCAAGCTCTACGGTCAGGTGCCGGGCGGCCAGGCCGAGGCGATGCGCGTTCCCTTCGCCGACACGCTGCCGATCGTGGTTCCCGATGGTCCGCCGGACGACCGCTTCCTGTACCTGTCCGACGTGCTCCCTACCGCGTGGCAGGCCGTCGAGTATGCCGGCGTCGGAGCAGGCGACTCGCTTCTCGTGCTGGGAGCCGGACCGATCGGAGACATGGCCGCACGGGTCGCGCTGCACCGGGGATGCGAGGTCGTGGTCGTGGACCTGGTCGCCGAACGCCTTGCGCGTGCGGCTGATCGTGGTGCAACCACGCTCGACGTGGAGGAGATCGGCTCCGACCATCTGCCCGAGCAGGTCCGCGACCTCACGAGGGGTCGCGGTCCGGACGCGGTCATCGACGCCGTCGGCATGGAGGCGCACGGCTCACCGGTGGCTGGTGCGATGCAGAAGGCTCTGAGCGTGCTGCCCCGGCCGGCTCAGGCGAGCGTCATGACCAAGGCGGGCGTCGACAAGCTGGAAGTGCTGCACCAGGCCATCGAGTGCGTGCGGCGTGGCGGGACGATCTCGGTGGTCGGCGTCTACGGCGGAGCAGCCGATCCCATGCCGATGATGCAGCTGTTCGACAAGCAGGTGCAACTGCGGATGGGGCAGGCGAACGTGCGCCGCTGGAGCAGCGACATCCTGGCTCTGCTCCAGCAGGACGACGACATCCTCGGGGTGGAGGCTTTCGCCACGCACCATCTGCCGCTCGAGGCCGCTCCCGAGGCCTACGTCACCTTCCGGGACAAGGCCGACGGCATGGTGAAGGCGGTGTTCACGCCCTGAGCGCCGTGCCTCAGAACACCGCTCGGCCGCCCGTGACCCCGAGCACGGTTCCGCTGACGTAGCTGGCCTCGTCGGAAGCCAGGAACACGAACGCCGCGGCGACCTCGGTCGGCTGCCCGGGGCGGCCCAGCGGGGTGTCGGATCCGAAGCCCTCGACCTTCTCCTCACCGAAGGTCGAGGGGATCAGCGGGGTCCAGATCGGTCCGGGCGCCACCGCGTTGACGCGGATGCCCTTCGCGCCCAGGTCGGAGGCCAGGTTGACCATGAGGTTGTTGAGCGCCGCCTTGGTCGACGCGTAGTCGAGCAGGGGTTCGCTGGGCTCGAACGCCTGGATCGACGTGGTGATCGTCACCGTGGCCCCCGGCTGCAGGTGCTTCACAGCCGCCTTGACGAGCCAGAACGTGGCGAACACGTTGGTCGAGTAGACCCGCTCCAGCTGCTCGGCGCTGAAGGCCTCGATGCCACCGCTGGTGCCCATCTGGAACGCGGCGTTGGAGACCACGGTGTCGAGACCGCCCAATTCGGCGACGGCATCCTCGACCAGCCGCACGTTCGCCTGCTCGGTCCGCTGGTCGGTCGGCAGCAGCACACATCGGCGTCCGAGCGCCGAGACCGCCTGCTCGACCTGCGCGGCGTCGTCGGACTCCTCGCGCAGGAACGCGATCGCCACGTCGGCGCCTTCCTTCGCGAACGCGATCGCGGTCGCCCTGCCGATGCCCGAGTCGCCGCCGGTGATCAGCGCACGCTTGCCCGTGAGGCGGTCGCGCCCGACCCAGCCGTCCTCACCGTGATCGGGCACCGGGCGCATTGCGTCCGTCCGCCCTGGCCATTCCTGGGTCTGCGCCGGCACCTGCATGGGGCGCGTCGTCTCGTCGGTGCTCATATCAGTCCTTCCGTCGGGGTCAGATCGGTCGGCGTGCTCGCGCTCTGGGGCTCGGTCGCCGGCTGCTGGTCCTGCAGCTCGTCACGACGCCCGGCTCGGTCGGCAAGGCTGTCCTCGACCGCTGTCGCGCTGGTCAGGCACGCGCGGGCACCGAGGATGAGGTCGTCAGCAAGCCGGGGCTCGCAGTCGATGACGTGCTCGGCCGCCTCGAGCACGGCGAGGTCGCCGATCACGCAGCGGTCCCACTGCTTCGCCGTGCCGTCGTCGAGACCGTGCGCGCGCAGTGTGCTGCCGGAGACCACGCGGCCCGACGCGGCCAGGGCGTCAGCCGCCACGAGCCATCCCAAGGTTGCCGCTCGCAGCGAGCGGCGGGTGGCCAGGTACTGCATCGCCGCGAGGCGCCACAGAGCGGCACCGGACATCGCTGACAGGTGCGCGCCGGTGCGATCGGGCACACCGAAGGCCCGGAGGACGCGGCCGATCACCTCGCGTGTGGCGTCGTCCATGCCCGGCGGCTCGACCGTGAGTGCAGCCCTCTGCAGCAGTTGCCGCGAGGTGCCGGCCAGCATGGGCAGGATGCTCAGATGGGCGTCACGCTCCCGCAGCCTCTGCACGGCCGTGAGCACGGCCGCCTCCTCCATCGGCTCCTCCCGCCCGGACCCCGACCCTGCCGGGACCGGCTCGGGCGCGGTGGCGATCATGGCCAGCACGTGCCGCACGGTGATGCAGCCGGAGCTGCTCGTCGGGATCGTCGAGTCCTGCCTGAGTCGCTCCAGGCCGCGCTCGATCGGGCTGCTGAGCCGCCAGCGCACCGTCGCGAGCAGCGGGTGGCTCTCCCACCCGGCGGACACACCCGCGAGCCCGCGCCGGTCGAGCTCGTCGAGACAGACCAAGGCGAGTGCGACGTCGTCGTCCGCCTCCCACCAGGGCGCCTCGGGCGTCCACCAGAGATCGGTGAGGTCGTTGCTCATGAGGATGCCGGGGTCCTGGATCGGGGGACCGGTCAGCAAGGTGAACAGCGCGCCGGAGACCGGCCCGCGGGCCCGGGGCAGGGTGGTGAGGTGGGCATGACGACGGCGCGGCGTGCCGGGCGTCCCGTCGGCGGCGGGCCGGGGCAGTGGAACTCGCATCGAACGCATCGTCCGTCCTTCGAGGACCGGGAGGTCCCAGACGTCCGCGCCGCGGGTCTCGAGCGCTTCTGCCTGAAGTCTGCACCACGGTGGCCGCCGCGTCCACCGGAACGGGTGTTCTCAGCCGGCGGTGTCGGGCAGGCTGCGCTCGGTCACGACGTGCATGGCGATATCCAGGAGGCGGATGTTCCGATCCTGCGAGAGGCGTGAGAGCACAGCGAAGGCTCGGGCGGCGTCGAGCGAGAACCGCTCCATGAGGATGCCTTGCGCCTGTCCGATGACGTTGCGACTGTCGACCGCCAGCCGCAGCTGCTCGTCCGACAGCGCTGATCGCAGCGCCACGGAGACGTGCGTGGCCAGGAGCCGCGCGATGTCGATCGAGTCGTGGTCGAAGGCGTCGGTGGTGCGCGAGTACAGGTTGAGGGCGCCATGCACGCGCTCGCTCGAGAACAGGCGCACGCTGAGCATGCCGGCCACACCGTGCTGCGCAGCCACCTGGGGACCCCAGCGTGGCCAGCGCGTATCGGTGGCCACGTCGGTGGCCTCGATCACCGGGCTGTCGGTGATCGCATCGAGGCACGGACCCTCGTCCAGCTCGTACTGCAACTGGTCGCAGGACTCGACGGCCGGCTCGGAGGAGGCGACCGACTCGAGCCTGCCGCGGCGGCGGCGCAGCGTGACGCCCGCCATCTCGCAGCCGGGGACCACGCCGATCGACCATCCGACGGCCACCCGCAGCACGTCCTCGCTCCCGGTCGCGTCATCCATCTGACGGGTGGCCAGGGCCAGCAGCCTGTCCATTCCCTCGGCGGTGCCGAGCCCGGCCACCGGCTCCAGGGCCGCGACGCCCTCGCCTGCCTCGTCGATATTCACGGCCTTAGTCTGCACCCGCCGTACCGCGAGGGCGATATCGACCCCGGTAGCGGGCGCCTGTGCCACACTGCCGACTGGGTCCAGACGAGCGGCCCGATGGCGTGCTGCGGCGCGCCGTCGAGCGCCGTGACCCGAGGAGGACGTGTGATCTCCGTGGTGACCCGCCGCCGTGCACTCGCCGGGCTGTTCGCGATCGGCATCGCCGGAGCTTCGGCCTGCACCGGTCCGACGACGCACGGCCAGGCATCCACGGCGCTGACCGGAGCGTTGGAGGACGCCGCATCTGCCGTCGAGACCTGCGACCTCACGCTTGGCCTGTTGGTGCAGCGGCGACTCACCGCGGCGGTCGCCGACACCGCCCTGCTGGACCAGATCCGCGTCCTGGAGGAGTCGACGTCGGCGTTGACCACGCTGGTGCCGCCCGCGGAGCTCGGCCAGGCTCGTTCGAGCGCGCTCAGCGCTCTCGGAGCAGCGAGCGCAGCAGTGGTCGAAGCGCGGGCCTGGGTCAGCGGCGAGCTGGGGGCGGCGGACGGACCCGGTGCAGCCGCCGAGGTGAGCGAGGCGCTCGCCGACGCCGGTGAGCAGATCGACGACGCGCTCGCGCAGGTAGGCCCGTGAAACGGCTGCTCGGGCTCGCACTCGGCGTGCTCACCGCGATCGGCGGGTTCGTGGACATCGGTGACCTCGTCACGAACGCGGTCGTCGGGTCCCGGTTCGGGCTCTCGCTGGTCTGGGTGGTGGTCGTCGGCGTGGTCGGCATCTGCCTTTTCGCCGAGATGTCGGGCCGGGTGGCCGCCGTGAGCGGGCGCGCGACGTTCGAGATCATCCGGGAACGGCTCGGCCCGCGTGCGGCCGGCGCCAACCTGGCGGCCTCGTTCGCGATCAACCTGCTGACGCTCACGGCCGAGGTCGGCGGCATCGCCCTCGCGCTGCACCTGGCGAGCAGCGTCGAGCCACGGCTGTGGGTCCCGGTCGCTGCCGTGGCGGTCTGGCTGGTTCTGTGGCGTGTCAAGTTCTCGATCATGGAGAACGTGGCGGGCCTGCTCGGGCTGCTGCTGGTCGGCTTCGGTGTCGCCTTGTTCCTGCTCGGACCCGATTGGGGCGACCTGATGCGCCAGGCCACGAGCATCGGCCGGCCACCCGCCGAGCAGTCGACACTCACCTACTGGTTCTACGCCGTCGCCCTGTTCGGTGCCGCGATGACCCCCTATGAGGTCTTCTTCTTCTCCTCGGGTGCGATCGAGGACAAGTGGACCGCGAAGGATCTGTCCCAGAACCGGCTCAACGTGCTCACCGGATTTCCGCTGGGTGGATTGCTCTCGATCTCGATCGCCGCCTGCGCTGCCGTCGTGCTCATGCCCCGGGGTATCGAGGTCTCCTCGCTGTCGCAGATCGTCCTCCCGGTCGCGCAGGCGGGCGGCACGCTGCTGCTCTCGGTCGTCATCGTCGGCATCGTCGCGGCCACCTTCGGGGCGGCGTTGGAGACAGCCCTCTCCAGCGGCTACACGCTGGCGCAGTACCTCGGCTGGTCGTGGGGGAAGTTCCGCCGACCCACGCACGCCGCGCGGTTCCACCTGACGATGATCGTGGCGCTCGTGATCGCGGTCGGCATCCTCGCCACGAGCGTCGACCCGATCGCGGTGACGGAGATGTCCGTGGTGTTCTCCGCCGTCGCGCTGCCGCTGACCTACGTGCCGATCCTCGTGGTCGCCAACGACCCCGAGTACATGGGTGAGCACGTCAACGGACGGGTTGCGAACGCGCTCGGCAGCGTGTCCCTGGTGGTCGTGCTGATCGCTGCGATCGCGGCGATCCCTCTCATGATCGTGACGGGAGCCGGCTCCTCATGAGCACCATCGATCCGCATGGCCGACGAGTCCTCGACGCCCGGCTGCATCTGCTCGACCGCCAGGTCATCGGCGCCGACGGCGAGCCGGTCACCACGGTCGACGATCTCGAGATCGTCGGGCCCGACGGCGGCGAGGTCACCCCGGGTGCGCCGGCTCACCTCGCCGCGGTGCTCACCGGCCCCGTGCTGGTGACGCGGATACTCGGCGGTCACCCGCCACCGTCACGCTGGGAACGGATCGAGTGGCGACACGTCGTCGCGGTCGGCACGACGCTGGAACTCGACGTGAGTGCCGACGATCTCGATCTCGACTGGGTGGAGCGGTGGGTGCGCGAGCACGTGATCCACCGGATCCCTGGCGGGGCGCACGACCCGGAGGCAGACTCGTGATCCTCGGCGACCTCCTCGACGCGCGTGTGCGTGACCACACGGGCACGCCGCTCGGCCACGTCGTCGACGTGCGTCTCTCGCTGGAGCGGCGTGACCATCGCCCTGACAGCGGAAGGAGCGAGGACGAGACACCGCTCGCCGACCAGGTGCGGCGTCACGACGCCGTCGGCCGGGCCGAGGTCCTCGGGCTGCTGGTCAGCCCTCGCTCCGGAGCCTCGTTCCTCGGGTTCGAGCGCACCGGTGTCCGCTCGCCCGCCCTGGTCGCCACACTCGTCCGGCGCCGTCATCGCGGCACGTTCCTCGTGGAGTGGCACCAGATCGCCGCGTTCGGCAGCGGCACGATCACGCTGGCCGAGGGGTATACCCGTCATGACCCGGAGCTGCCACGACATGCGTGCCGCCGGAACAACGGCGCCACGACATCGGTTCATGCTCACCAGGACCGTCCCGACGAGAGGAACACCATGTCCACCGATTCCTATGACGTGATCGTGCTCGGCGGTGGCCCGGTGGGGGAGAACGTCGCCGACCGGGCGGTGCAGGGCGGTCTGAGCGCCGTCATCGTGGAGAGCGAGCTCGTTGGCGGCGAGTGCTCCTACTGGGCATGCATGCCCTCGAAGGCGCTGCTGCGCCCGGCACAGGCGCTGCGGGCGGCGCAGCACGTAGCGGGTGCTGCCGAGGCTGTGACCGGGTCGCTCGACGTCCCGGCGGTCCTCGCCCGCCGCGACTCCTTCGCCAGCAACTGGTCCGACGAGGGTCAGGTCGACTGGCTCGGCTCGGCCGGCATCGGCCTCGTCCGAGGCCACGGCCGGCTCACCGGACCTCGTGAGGTCACGGTCGAGACCGACGACGGCGGGACTCGCCTACTCGAGGCGCGTCACGCCGTCGTGATCAGCACAGGGTCCGACGCCTCGATCCCGCCGATCGACGGATTGGCCGAGGTCTCGCCCTGGACGAGCCGCGAGGCCACCAGCGCCCAGGAGGTGCCCGCCTCCCTGGCGATCATCGGAGGTGGGGTGGTCGCCGTCGAGATGGCGACGGCGTACGCCGCCTTCGGTACCGACGTCACCCTGGTCGCTCGGCACGGGCTGCTCGGCTCGATGGAGCCGTTCGCGGGTGAGCGTGTCGAGGCCGGCCTTCGCGCGGCGGGCGTGGACGTCCGCACGCACACCGGGACCACGCGGGTGCGCCGCGAGGCGAACGGCGTGGTGATCTCGCTGTCCGACGACACCGAGGTGGTGGCCGAGCAGGTGCTGGTGGCCACCGGCCGGTCACCGCGCAGCAGCGACATCGGTGTCGAGACGGTCGGCCTGACACCGGGGGAGACCATCTCGACCGACGACACGCTGCAGGTCCCGGGCTTCGACTGGTTGTACGCGGTCGGGGACGTGAACGGGCGCGTGCTGCTCACGCACCAGGGCAAGTACCAGGCCCGTGCCGCCGGTGACGTGATCGTCGCGCGCGCCACTGGCGGAGGCGTCGACGACGCCGATTGGGGCCGCCACGTGGCCACGGCCGATGCTGCCGCCGTGCCGCAGGTCGTGTTCGGCGAGCCGGAGGT
>NZ_JBMDXJ010000283.1:0-1650 GCF_048594945.1 Pseudactinotalea sp.
GCCAGGTTCACGGTTCCTCGCGACACGGACGACGTCGTCGCGGAACTCCTGGGGGTAAGGAGCGGGCATGATGCACATCCTTCCCTGCGACGCTGCTCAGCGCCACAGATCATGTGACACCTACCCGCGCATCAGTCCCGATCGGCATACGACGGAGTTTATGGGGCGCCTGTACTCAGCAGCTGATGTATGAAGCGCCCTGGGTTTCGTTCCGTGGTGAGACGGTCGCGGGCGCGGCCATCGTGGGGTGAGTGCAGGACGCTTCGACCTCGGGCGGGGTGCGGTAGCCGAGAGCTTCGTGGATCCGGCGTGTGTTCCACCAGTGGACCCAGGCCATGGTCGCGATCTCCACGTCCGAGACTGAGCCCCAGACGCGCCTTGAGTAGATGAGCTCGGTCTTGTAGAGACCATTCACCGCCTCAGCCAACGCATTATCGTAGCTATCTCCCACGGTTCCGACTGACGCCTTCACGCCAGCAGTTGTGAGAGCATCGGAGTAGGCGAGAGAAACATATTGAACGCCACGGTCCGAGTGATGAATGAGTCCATCCCGCGCCCGATGAGCACCGGTGGAGATCAGCGCATGCTCCAACGCGAGGAGCGGAAGTGATTCCGTATGCAGGCTGGATGCGACAGCCCAGCCCACGATTCTGCGCGTGCACACGTCGGTGATGAACGCGGTGTAACAGAATCCCGTCGGAAGACGAACATAGGTGATGTCCGCGACCCACAACTGGTGCGGGCTCTCGGCCGCGAACTTCCGCTCCACGAGGTCCGGGCGATGGTCCGGCTCCCCCGACGGGCAGGTCGTGACTGGCTTCCTGCCTCGTCGAGCACCGTGCAGTCCGGCGAGGCGCATGAGTCGGGCGACCTGGTCTCGGCCCACGTCCCAGCCGGCCCGGCGCATGGTATGCCGCATCTTCCTCACCCCGTAGACACCGTAACTCTCCTGATGGATCCTTGCGATCACGGTGAGCGACGTGGCGTCTCTGAGGTCGCGGGCTGAGGTGGGACGCGTTTTCGCTGCGCGGTAGCCGCGGGACGTGATGAACCCACATTCTGTCGCACCAAGGATGCGATAGATGGCCTCGGCCCCGAACTTCTCACGATGCATGTCGATGAACGCGATCATTTCGTTGTGGGGCGGTCGAGTTCCGCTGCGAAAAACGCTGAGGCGGCTTTCAGGATCTCGTTAGCGCGTCTCGCCTCGGCGAGTTCCCGCCGGAGGCGGCGGTTCTCCTCCTCGAGCGGCTCTCCAGAGCCGGTCGGTTCCGTGGGGCCGTAACGGTTGCACCAGATCCGCAGGGTCTCGGTGCCGACGCCGAGCTGTGGTGCGACGGCGCGGATCGATGCCGCGCGGGGACCACCCTCGCGAGCTTGACGGTCGTAGACCATGCGCACAGCGCGGTCACGCAGCTCTGGACTGAACTTCTTGGGCATGCTCCGATTCTCCTTGCTGAGACTCGGAACGGAACCCAGGGCGCTTCAGCCAATCACCTCACACCCAATGGGGCGGCCGCCCGGGTAGATCCTCCTGGTGCCAAGTCGTGCATCGGCCCCGTTCGACGGGACTATCGTGCAACGCATCCTCGAGGAGCTCGAGGCCGATGCTCCGTGGCTGGCTGCACGCAGCCAGCCGAATAATCTGAG
>NZ_JBMDXJ010000284.1:0-2392 GCF_048594945.1 Pseudactinotalea sp.
ACCACCGACCGGATCGTGACGGTGGACCAGTACGCCAAGGCTGGCATCCCCTTCTACTGGCGCATCGAGCAGTCCGCCACCGGCGTTCCGATCGTCTACACCTACGTCCTCGACCCAGCCACCAGGGCCTACCGGGACGGCGAGGTCTTCACCGGCACCGTGAAGGCCACCGCGCCGTTCCCCGTCACGGTCGACCTCGGAGCCCTCTGAGCAACGAGGATCGCCCGCGCCCTCGGCGCCTGCGACGCCCCACCGGCTGAGACGTGTCCGCCACCGGGGGCCCTGATGGCGGCGCCCGGCTCGACCCGAGGTCGAAGCCGTGGTGAAACTGCCCGTCGCCGCCATCACGTGGCCAGGGCCACTACTTCTTGGTCGTGGAGGTCCGACGCAGTCGGGTGTTGACGAACTCTCCCATCCCCCATCGGCCGAGCTCGCGGCCGAAGCCGGAGCGCTTCACGCCGCCGAAGGGCAGGCCGGGGAGGGTGGTGCCGTGCTCGTTGACGTAGGCCATGCCCACTTCGAGTCGGTCGGCGATCTCCTGGGCACGGTCGATGTCGCTGCCCCACACCGAACCGCTGAGGCCGAAGCCCACGTCGTTGGCGAGCGTGATGGCCTCGTCGGTCGAGTCGACGCCGTAGATCACGGCCACGGGCCCGAAGATCTCCTCGGAGTACGCGTCCATGTCGCGGGTGACGCCGGTGAGCACGGCCGGACGCATGAAGGCGCCTGCTCCGTCGATCGCCTTGCCGCCGGTGTGGAGGGTGGCACCCTGCTCGACGGCGCGTTCGACCTGTTCGATCACGGTGTCCCGCGCAGTGATCGACGACAGCGGGCCGACCTGCGTGCTCTCATCCGTGGGATCTCCCACCCGGGCGGCCTCGAAGGCGCGGGTGACGACCGACACGAAGTCGTCCACCTTGTCGTTGGGCACGATCATTCGTTTCGGAGAGTTGCAGGCCTGTCCCGCGTTGGACAGCCGCGCCCGCGCGGCGATGGTGGCTGTCCGCTCGATGTCACCGTCATCGAGGACGATGAGAGGATCGGAGCCGCCCAGCTCCAGCACGACCTTCTTCAGATGCCTCCCCGCGGTTTCGGCCACCGATGCGCCGGCGCGCTCACTGCCGGTCAGCGAGATCCCGCGCACGCGCGGGTCGGCGATCATGTCGGCGATCTGGTCATTGCTCGCGAACACGTTGATGTAGGCGTCCTCGGGCACCCCGGCAGCGTGCACGAGCTCGGCCATGAGCTCCGAGGACGCCGCGCAGATGGACGCGTGCTTGAGGATGATGGTGTTGCCCACCATCAGGTTGGGGGCGACGAACCGGGCCACCTGGTAGTAGGGGTAGTTCCACGGCATGACCCCGATCAGGGAACCGATGGCCTCGGTTCGGACCAGTGACTCGTCGGCGCCTTGCGGATCGAGCACCTCCCGGTTCAGCAGGCCCGGTCCGTGCTCGCCGTACCAGCGGTAGATCGCGGCGGCGAGCCCGACTTCACCCACCGCCTCCTTCAGCGGTTTACCCATCTCGGTCGAGATCAGCTCGGCCAGTTCGTCCTGGCGCGCTTCATAGGCATCGGCAATGCGCACCAGGCGCCGTGCGCGCTCGCCCACCTCGGTCGCTCGCCAGCCGGCGAAGGCGCCGTGCGATCGGCTCAGAACTCCGGGGACCGCCGCGTCGTCGAGCCCGGGGAACTCCCGCAGGGTCTCACCCGTGGCTGGGTTCAGTGTCATGTACGAAGACAAATCAGACTCCATTTCTGTGTCTGCCAACCGCGAATCGGGTATTGAGCCGGGCGTTCAACGGCGACGCGACCATCCTGGTCTTCACGTGGCACTCCTTCACCATCTCGAAGACCGAGTGTCTTCCCCACCTGAACACGCCCGGACGGACCGCTTCGCCGCTCGCAGGGAGTACGGCGGGGCCGGAACTCCCCAGCGTGGCACAGAGCATCGCCACCCGACCGAACGAGCGCAGATGCCGCGCGTCGAGACGGTGACACCGGACAGCCGTGCGGCTGACGGGTCAGCGCCCTGCGCGATCACCCGACATCGGGCCGCACTCTTCGCGGGCGATGCAGAATCGAGCTCCGCACCCCACGGGAGGAGGTCACGGTGGAGGGTCCGGACATGTCCCGTCGTGCACGGCTGACCGCCCACGGCGCCGTCTCCACGGCCCTGGCCGGGTACAGCGATCGCGCCCTGTGCGAACTCGTCGAGGCGGCTGTACCGCTCGGTTCCGGAATCGGCGGGACGTCGGCCCTGACGGAGGTCGCCGGAACGCCGGTCTTCGTGAAGCGGGTGCCGCTCACCGACCTGGAAAGGGAACCCCGGCACGCCCGGTCCACGGCGAACCTGTTCGGGCTTCCCCTCTTCTGCCACTTCGGCACCGGC
>NZ_JBMDXJ010000285.1:0-4869 GCF_048594945.1 Pseudactinotalea sp.
TGAGGACGTGCTCTCCCACGAAGCGGCGGTACTCGCGCTTGCCGGGCACCGAACCGACCCACTCGAGGGTGAGGTTCTCTGCGTCGAACCGACCGGAGTTCTTGATGTGGTCCCACAGCCCGTAGCAGACCCCCTGCAGCTCGTCGCGGATTCGCTCGTTGTCGTGGACGACGTCCAGCTCGCCGCCCCATTCGATCCACCAGAAGGCGCAGCCCCGCATGTCCTGGCGGATGATGCGATGCTCGGGGATCCCTGCCGCGTCGACGTCGACCGCGAAGGCGGGCGGCACGAACTTCGAGGGTTCACCGACGTCCTTGGAGTAGAACAGGATCGTGCTGCCCAGCATGTTCTGGTCCGGCACCTCCGGCGCCCAGGACTCCCCGAACCGGTCGTGCGGCTCCCGGCCGGCCATGTACTCTGCCCCGGCGAGGAAGCCCACCAGGCCGTCCCCGGTGCAGTCGATGAACGTCGCGGCCTCGAGCGTGATCCGGCGTTCGGAGCCGCTCATCCATCCGGTGACGCTGCGGATCACGCGCGCGTCCGCCGGCCCGTCGGCCGTCACCTCGGTGATATCGGTGTTCAGCAGAAGCGTGATGTTCGGTTCGGCGCGGACCTTCTCGAGCAGCAGCAGGTCCCAGTAGTAGGGATTGCCCTCGGGGTTGCGGTACTGGTTCTCCACGAACAGCTCGCCCATGATGCCGGTCTCCCGGGCGAACAGGTGGATGCCGTGGGCGGTCGCGCCGCACACCCACACCCGCACCTCGCTCGAGGAGTTCCCGCCGAGCACGGGCCGGTTCTGTGCGAGCACCACATTCCGGCCGCGGCGGGCCGCGCCGATCGCCGCGCAGACACCGGCGAGCCCCCCTCCGAGCACGGCGATGTCGGGGCGGAGTGTCTCCTCGATCAATGGTCGCTGCCTTTCGATCCTGCTGTGGTGGGTGGTGCGCTGAGCGCTGGGTGCTGACTCCCGGGTGCTGGGGTGCCCGGCCCGACCCGACGCAGGGTGCGGACCGGGCCAACCTCGCTCAGCCCACGCGGCAACTGCCGAGGAGCAGCCAGCCGTCCGCGGTGCGGTCGCCGGTCGCCGCGAGCTCGATTCCGGGCATGTCGCCGCGCGTGGTGTCGATGATGGCAATGCCCCAGGCGAGGCGATCTCGGCGCGGGCCTCGCACCGTCACGTCGAGCGAGTGCTCGTAAGTCTCGCCCCGGGCCCATTTCGAGGGCTGCGCGGAGTCGTCGACGAAGAGCTGGACCACTCGATGGTCCTCCTCCTCGTCCAATAGGGCGAGGGCGACCTTGTACTTCCCCTCCCATTGCGGGAGGTCCCCCGGGAACACGCCCCACCCCAGGTTCGTCCAGCTGTGGGAGATCGTGCAGCGGTGCTGTCGCGGAAGGCTCCGCGGCACTGTGACCTCCACCGGCTGCAACCGGTACCCGCCTCGGGAGATGAAGTCTTCCACCAGGTCCGGTGCGTCCTCGAACCAGGAGACGGTCTCGTTGATGCGGAAGTCCATGGTGTTCACCTGCGCCTCGACGGCGTCCTCGTACTCGCCACGACGGACGTCCTCGATGGTCTCGTAGCCGCGAGGGTCGTCGGTGTAGCTGTGCGACTGCGTGACCCACCCGCCCTCGAACATGATCGGCAGCTTCCCGATCCACGGCGCTGCGAAGTCCCGCTCCCATCCGCTGTAGTACGTGGTCATCCCGAAGGCGTCGTGCCGAAGCATGTACCCCTTGTCGATCGCGTACTCGAGCAGCGCGGCGCTGCCGGGATCCGGCTCGCCCCAGTCCTCGGTGCCTCCGATCATGCGGTGGTAGTTGATGGCGAGCGGCACTTTGGCAAAGGCCTCGGAATACAGGTCGACGCTCCAGTGGAAGACCGCCTCCCGATTCGCGTCGTCGAGATAGCGCATCGAATGTCCCTCGCCCCATTTGCCCAGGCCGTATCCGTCGACGAAGTCCACCGCGGTCGGGTCGTCGAAGCGTTCTCCGAGGGCGCGCACGAAGGTCTCGTACTTGTCCTGGAACACCGGGTCGTCCGGGTACGGCGACCAGACGGTCGTCGAGCCTGTCTGGGTCTCGTACCCCTGGGCCCCGGCCTCGCGGACGTACGGCGGGGTGAAGTCGCTGGACTTGTCGCGACTGTCCACGACCACGCGGAAGGCCAGGCGCATGCCGCGCTCCTCGGCGCCTTCGATCATCGTCCGCAGTCCCTCGTGGACGTTCCAGCCATACACCCCCTCTTCGGGGTTCAGCACCGTCCATGCGAGACGGAAGTACAGGGTGTGGGCGTAGTCGGCGACGCGCACCGTGTCTTCGCGCCCGGGGACGACGAGTGCGTCGTAGTTCGTCCAGTAGTCGTCCGCAGGGCTGCCCGTGCCGTACAGCACCCAGCCGGTCAGCGGGTTGCGCAGCACGGTGGTGGTATCCGCCGGCGGCCGGTGGGTGACCTCGCCCGGGCGGGGGCGTCCCGCGTCCGCGCCGGCCTCGGGGCGGTCCGTACCGTGCGCGGTCGCGCCGGCCGTTCCCAGGGCGCCGGTCGCGGCGGCGGTGGTCGCAGCGACCGCGCCGAGCACGGCACGTCTGCCCGGTGCTCCGTGAGCGGTGGTGCGGGGGGTCTCTCGGTTCTCGTTCATCATCGTCTCCTCGTCGAGATCTCGGGGTGATGCGCGGCCTCAGCCGAGCTGTTCGGTGTACTCCTCGCGGATGGTGTCGCCATATCCGGACGTCCAGCTCTCGACCGCGGTGTGCACCGTGTCCAGAGCGGCGCGTCCCAGCACGTACTCGGTCGCCGCGGTGAGCACGTCACCCTCCGCGGAGCTCGCCTTCGAGGAGGTGGGGGAGTACAGCCCTGCCACCGCGCTCTTGAGCAGCATGCTCTCGGTCGCCTGCTGCCAGGCGTGATCGCGGGTGATCCGATCCTCGAGCGGCACCGCCGAGAACAGCACCTGCGGAGGTGCGGAGAGATAGCTGACGGCGGAGGGGCCGATCTGTGCCGTGCCGTCGGAGGTGAGTGTCACCGACCCGTCGGCCTCTCGTTGGTGGTGCACGCCCTCAGCGCCGTAGGTCAGGAAGAAGTTCTCCTCCGAGCCGAAAGGGGCGGCGAGGTAGTTGAGGATCCTCAGCTGCTCCACCAGTCGCTCGCCCTCGGCCTTCTTCAGCGCCGTGAAGGAGAACAGGGAGCTGCCCTGGTACATGATCCCAGGACCGCCGGACGCCGCGAACGGGACGATCGCGTCGTACGGCGTCGAGGGAGAGGTCTTGTCCAGCAGCGCCGAGATGCCGTCCTGATGGAGCAGGGAGGTCCCCGCAGCGAGGTAGGCCTTGGCCTGGGAGCCGGAGGACGAAGGGGTGTCCGGGTGATACACGCCGAGGTCCCACAGCTGCTTGATGTAGTCGAGGGTCTCGAACCAGGCGTCGGTCTCGAAGCGGTGGATCAGCTGGTCGTCCTCGAGCCCCCACTGGTTCGGCACCCCGAACATCGCGCCGAGGAAGTCCCATCCCCAGTCGACGGCGGAGCCGCCGCTCTGTCCGGTCAGCGCGAAGCGTCCCGCCCGGGGATCGGTGACCTCGGTGAGCATCGTCGTGAACTCGTCCTTGGAGGTCGGGGCGGGCTCCTCGCCCAGGATCTCCTCGAAGAGGTCCGGACGCGAGACCATGATCGATCCGAACGCGGGGCGGTGGACCGGGGTGCCATAGATCCTTCCGTTGACGCGACAGCTCTCCCACGAGATGGCCGGGATGTTGGCCAGATTCGGGTAGTCCGCGATGGCATCGCCCGAGAGAAACTCGGTGAGGTCGGCGAACTGCGCGTCGAGCAGCTGCGGATGGTTCGGCGGGAGGTCGAAGGCGATGAATTCGACCATGTCCGGCACATCGCCGCCCGCCACCACGGTCGCGAACTTCTGCGTGAAGGTGTCCGACGAGGTGATCTGCAGGTCCAGCTCGGTGCCCAGGCGCGCTTTGACCTCGTCGAGGAACGGATTGGTGCTGGGCGGCGGGGTCGAGTAGGAGATGATGAAGGCGGAGACGGGGTCGGAGGACTGCGGCATCTGCGCGTCGTCGACGGAGCTCCACAGGTCGGCCGCCTGGGGCGGTGAGAAGTAGCCGGGCTGGACGATCTCGGTGCCCGGCAGATCGGGCGTGGGGCCGTCGGAGATCGGGGTGTAGGTGGGCAGGGGCGCCAGATCGGTGTTGATCTCGGCGGACGAACCCGACCCGCCGCTCGAGCCGCCGCATCCGGCGAGTGCAGAGGCTCCGGTAAGCGCGGCAATCCCCAGGCCCGCCCCGGAGAGCAGCCGGCGGCGCGACACCCCGGAGTCGCCCGCGGGCGGGACGGCGAGGTGAGCGACATGAGGCGTGGTGAGGTGTGACATGGGAACTCTTTCGTGGCGATGGACAGCAGGGACAGCGGGACGGACGAGTGGGGAGAGCAGGACGGCAGCCGGTGCGCGGCGGACGTAGGTCAGCCCTTCACGGCGCCGGTGAGCACGCCCTTGGTGAGATGGCGCTGGACGAACGGGTAGACCATCAGGATCGGGACGATCGCGATCATGACCACCGCCATCTGCACCGACTGCGGGGGAGGGGCGACTGAGTCGGTCGAGGCGCCCACCAGCGAGGACCCCTGCAGCACGTAGGAGCGCAGCACGAGCTGCAGCGTCCACTTCGAGGTGTCGTCGATGTAGAGCATCGCGTTGAAGAACGCGTTCCAGTAGCCGACGGCGTAGAACAGGGCGACCACGGCGATCACCGCCCGAGAGAGCGGCACGATGATCCGGGTCAGGATGCGGAACTCGCCGGCACCGTCGATCTTCGCCGAGTCCACGAGCTCCTGCGGGATGCCCATCATGAATCCCCTGACCACCA
>NZ_JBMDXJ010000286.1:0-11256 GCF_048594945.1 Pseudactinotalea sp.
TACGAGCTGCGGCTGCAGCGCGAGCGGCAGAAGGTGCTCGGGCTGCTCGACGACATGGAGTCGCACCGGTTCCAGGTGTTCCGCTCGCTCACCTTGCTGCGCCAGCTCGCGCTCGACGCCGAGCTGGTGGAGGACGAGGCCGAGGCGCTCGAGGCGGCGCCGCCCTCCGCCAAGCTGGACGCGCTGGCGGAGCTGCTGAACGAGGCGGCGGCCGAGGGGCACCGGGTGCTGGTGTTCAGTCAGTTCACGCGGTTCCTGTCGAAAGCGCGCGACCGGGCCGAGGCCGCCGGGATCGCGACCGCCTACCTCGACGGCCGCACCCGCCGGCGCGAGGAGGCGATCGAGCGGTTCCGGGGTGGCGACGCGCCGGTGTTCTTCGTCTCGCTCAAGGCCGGCGGGTTCGGGCTCAACCTCACCGAGGCCGATTACGTGGTGCTCCTCGACCCGTGGTGGAACCCCGCGGCCGAGGCGCAGGCGATCGACCGCACCCACCGCATCGGTCAGACCCGCTCGGTGATGGTCTACCGGCTCGTCGCAGCCGACACCATCGAGGCCAAGGTGCTCGGCCTGTCCGCCCGCAAGGCGCAGCTGTTCGAGGACGTCCTCGACGGCGGAGAAGCCACCGCCGCTGGTCAGCTCACCGCCGAGGAGATTCGCGGCCTGGTGAGCTGATCACGCCGACGTCCGACTCCGTCGTCGCCGCAGAGGCAGTGCTCGAGGCCGCGACATGGTTGCGGGCGAGCACGCGCATCCGACCCGCTCAGCTATCGATCGTGGACATGTCGCCGTAGCGGTCCCCCACCGCGGATCCCCGCGGGACGGCCGTCTCGAGCTCCGTGACGAGATCGGGTGTGAGCGTGATCCCCGCCGCTCCCACGTTCTCCTCCAGGTACGCCACGCGCTTGGTGCCGGGAATCGGGGCGACGCCCACGCCGTCGACCCCGGAACGGCTCAGCACCCAGGCGAGAGCGAGCTGACCAGGTGTGCAGCCCAGACGATCGGCGATCGCGCGAACCCGGGCCACCAGCGCCAGGTTCGCCTCGAGAGCCTCCCCCTGAAAACGGGGGAAGTACCCGGAGGTGCGGGAGTCGCCGTCGGGCAGGTCACTCGGCGCCGAGATGGCGCCGGTGAGCAGCCCGCGACCTAGCGGCGAGTACGGGACCAGCCCGATGCCGAGTTCGGCGAGCACCGGCCAGACATCCTCCTCGAGGTCGCGCGTGAAGAGCGAGTACTCGGTCTGCAGCGCCGTGATCGGGTGCACCGCGTGGGCGCGGCGGATCGAGGCGCTGCTCGCCTCCGAGAGCCCGAGGTGGCGGACCTTGCCGGCTGTCACCAGCTCGCTCATGGCGCCCACGGTCTCCTCGATCGGCACCGCGAAGTCGACGCGGTGCTGGTAGTAGAGGTCGATGACGTCCACGCCGAGGCGCTGCAGCGAGGCGTCGCATGCGGCGCGCACGTACTCGGGGCGGCCGTTGACGCCGAGCATGGTGCCGTCGGGAAGCCGCTCGTTGCCGAACTTGGTGGCGAGCTGCACGGCGTCGCGGCCGGCCGCGCTGGAGGCGATGGCCCGGCCGACGAGCTGCTCGTTGGTGAACGGGCCGTACATATCGGCGGTGTCGAGGAAGGTGACGCCGAGGTCGAGGGCGTGGTGGATGGTGCGGGTGGCCGCGGCTTCGTCGGGGGTGCCGTAGAACTCGCTCATCCCCATGCAGCCGAGGCCGAGCGAGGACACGGTGAAGGCGGACGTCGTACCGAGAGTGGTCTGCTGAATGCTCATGCCCTCGAGTCAACGCCTTCGAGCGCGCTCGAAGTCAAGCCCTCCATCTCGAGGTGTTGCTTGTAGAGGGCGATCTTGCCCTCGATGGCCCCGAGGTGCTCGGTGATCTCGGCCAGCTGGGCGAGCACCCCCTGGCGGTGGGCTGTGAGCAGGGCGAGACGCTCATCCTCGTTGCCGTCGTCAGCGCGCACGAGATCGGCGTATCGGCGGATGTCGCGAATCGGCATCCCGGTGCCACGGAGGCAGCTGAGCATGACGATCCAGCGGACGTCGTCCTCGTCGTAGCTACGGCGTCCGCCCGAGTCGCGGGCGACCGGGCGCAACAACAGGTCGTCGCGCTCGTAGTAGCGGAGGGTGTGCGCGGTGAGGTCGGTGCGCTCGGCGACCTCGGCGATCGAGTAGGCCATGCGGCAGTGTGACTCTTCGAGTGCACTCGAAGTCAAGCGCTGCGGTGGTCGAGGTTGACTCCCGCACCACCGGGCCACGGCCGTAGCATGGGCGGTGACTCGACGTCGAGCCATCCGCGTCCCGATTCGAAGGCTCGTCGTCATGACCGATCTCTCCCCTGCACGTGTGCGCCTCGCCCTTCTCGCGCTCGCCCTCGGCGGGTTCGGTATCGGCACCACCGAGTTCGTGGCGATGGGGTTGCTGCCCGAGTTCGCGTCCGACCTGCTTCCCGAGGTCTGGGCGAGCGACTCCGAGCTCGCGACCGCGTCGGCCGGCCATCTGATCTCGGCCTACGCGCTCGGCGTGGTGGTGGGTGCGCCAACGATCGCGACCGTCGCGGCCCGGCTTCCGCGCCGCGCCCTGCTGCTCGGGCTCGCGGTCGCCTTCACGATCGCGACCGTGGCCTCCGCGCTCTCCCCCACCCACGAGGTCGCCTTGGTCGCCCGGTTCGTGGCAGGCCTGCCGCACGGTGCGTACTTCGGCGTCGCGTCGCTCGTGGCAGCCTCGCTCATGGGTCCGGGTAAGCGCGGTCAGGGCGTCGCGTTCGTGATGGCGGGTCTGACGGTCGCCAACGTCATCGGCGTGCCTCTGATCACGATGCTGGGTCAGCGCCAGGGATGGCAGGTCGCCTACCTCGCGGTCGCGGGGATCTTCGCTGCGACGGCGATCTCGATCGCCCTCGTGGTCCCGGCCCAGCCCGGAGACGCCGGCGCCACGGTGCGCCGCGAGCTCACCGCCATGCGCCGCGGCCAGGTGTGGTTGGCGCTCGCGATCGGTTCGCTCGGTTTCGGCGGCTTCTTCGCCGTGTACAGCTATATCTCGCCGCTCGCGACCGAGGTCGGCGACATCCCGACCGCAGCGGTGCCGTGGGTCCTGGCCACGATGGGCGTCGGCATGACGGTGGGGAACCTGCTCGGCGGCCGCCTCGCCGACCGGGGCTCGCTGCGCGGCATGCTCATCGGCTTCGTGCTGTTCATCGCGGCGCTCGGCCTGCTTGGCGTGATCTCGGGATCACCGGTGGGGCTGTTCGTGGGGATCTTCGCCGTCGGCACCACCGCGTGCCTGACCACGCCCTCCATCCAGACTCGCCTGATGGACGTCGCCGGCGAGAGTCAGACGCTCGCCGCCGCCCTCAATCACGCCGCCCTCAACATCGGCAACAGCCTCGGCGCCTTCCTCGGCGCCATGGTCATCGCTGCGGGACTCGGATTCGTCGCCCCCACCTGGCTCGGGCTCGGCATCGCCGTGCTCGGTCTGGGGATCGTGCTGAGTGCGCGCGCGGTCCAGGTCCGTACTGACAGGCAGCGCCCGACGGCGGTGTCCACGCCGGCGGTGACCGCCGGCTGATCGGGTCGTCGCCTCGGGCGACGTCCGGGGGTCAGCGGCCCCAGGCGGCGCGCATGCGCCGCTCGCGCGAGGCGCTGCGGGACTGCACCACGATGCCCACGATCGCCAGCACGAGGGCGACGATGCCCGCCCAGGTGGGGACGCCGTCGGGAACCTGCCCGGCCTGGAGATCGGCAAGAGCGACCCGCTCGAGGAGGATGAGCAGGCCGGTCACGGCGATGTTCGCCCCGGCGAGTCCGGTGAGCACGATGAGGATGCCGGCGGGGAGGTCGGTGACGATGGCGAGAACCACCATCAGCAGCGCCGCCGCGCCGCCCACCAGCCAGATCAGGGCCGGGCTGTCGACGCCGATCGCGGCGAGCACGCCGGTGGCGATGCTGAAGCCGAGCGACCCCATGCCCACCAGTACGGCGACTTGGTAGAACGCGTACGCGAGCGCGCCGAGCACGATCGCCCCGACGATCGCCGCCACCCACGCGAGCGCGGCGCCGAGGAAGCCCTCGCCGGTGACGCTTGCGACAATCCCCGCGCCGAGGAAGAACCCGACCCACGCGCCGAGCAGGCTGATGATCACCCGGAGCGCCGCGTAGCCGCGCAGGCACACGACCAGGCCGATGAGGATGCCGAGGATTCCGACGAGTGGTGCGCTCATGCCCGCCTCCAGTTGTGTAGGGCAAGGGTAGAGCGCCGGCGGGCGGGTCACGTCGAGGCGGGCGGAGAGCCGGTTATCCACAGGTTCGGGGGCAGCGGGTGGCGACGACGGGTGCTCGCGCGCCACCGTAGGACGCGAACGAGACACACAAGACCGCGGGGGACGAGATGAGCAGGTGGCAGCTGCAGCCGGACGCGATCACGTCCGTGCTCACCGCCGTCGAGGGCGATCTGGAGACGATGAACGGGGCGTGGTCGGCCGAGGCACTGGACGCCGTCTCGGCCAGCATGTCGGCGAGCGGGCCGGTCGGGGCAGACGTGCAGAGCGCACTCACGGCGGTGCTGAACTCGCAGGGGGAGCGGCTCGCGGCGATGGGAGGTCGAGTGAGTGCGGGGCTCGTGGGCGTGGAGTCGGCGGTCAACTGCTTCGAGGCGGGGCAGGAGGAGATGCTCGAGGAGTGCCAGACGCACATGGTCGCCTCGGCGGGATCCGGCGACTTCTCGTGGTGGTACGGGTACGAGCGGCCGGCGGGTGCGGTGTGAGCGGCGCCGACTCCCCGAGGGGATACGACGGGCTGATCGACCCGTCGCAGTTCCCGTTCCGGTCGGAGCAGATGGACCTTGAGTCGCTCGCGGACGCGGCGGAGACCGTGCGCGGGATGGGCACGGGGGTCAGCGAGGCGGCCGACGACCTCGTGGGCTCGTGGTCGCGGCTGCAGCCGGTGTACGGGGGCCCGCGTGAGGAGCAGGTGTGGGGTCTGATGTCGCCGGTGGCCGGCACTGCGGGCCGGCTCGAGAGCGACATGACGACGGCGGCGGGTCGGCTCGATGATCTCGCCTCCTCCCTGGTGGTGCTGAAGGCACAGATGGCTGACTTGGAGGAGCGGGCGACGGCGTTCCGCGCCAGCTGTCTGATCGGGGTTCGGGCGCCGGTCACCGAGGGCGCGGAGTTCGTGGTCACGCTCGGCACCGAGTGGGCGATCATCCCGTGGGACCAGGACACCGACACGGTGGCGAGGAACGAGGACCTGCTGCTCGAGCACGCCAAGCTCGTGGAGCGGATCACGACAGCCTCGGCCGAGTGCCACAACGCGTTGATGGACCTGGTGGCGTGGGCGACAGATGCACACGACGTCGAGGGCGTCAGTGCTCAGGAGTTGATGGATCGGCGCGTCGAGTACCCGTGGGGTACGCCGGTGGCTGAGGACCGGAACTGGGCGGAGTCGATCGGTCACGGCGCGTACATGTTCGGCTTCAACATCGCCGCCGGCGTCACTGGGTTGGCCCTGGGCTACGACCTCCGCATGGAGGAGTATCGGGACGGATACCGCGGGGAGCTGGCGGCGGGGCTGGGGAACGCGTGGCTGTCCTCGAGCGTGAGTGCGGCCTGGATGATGCTGGCGGCGAGCAGCCCGGGTGTTGCCTCCTGGGTCCAGGAGCAGATGCCTGACGATGCGCGACGGTGGCTGCACGACCGCCAGGTGGTGACGGCCAGCATGGGCGGCGACCTTGTCGGCGTCGACGTGCAGGCTCACCTGGCTGGCGAGGACGCACTGTGGCGCTGGCGCGAGGATGGCATCGCCACCGGCACCGAGTCCGTGCTCAACATCGGCTCGATGTTCGTGCCCTCCGGCGGTGCTGCGAGCGGTGCCCTGCGGACCGGCAGCTTCGGTGCCCGGCTGCTGCGCATCACCACCGGCGCCGCCGACTTCGTCATCCCCGGTACCAGCGCGCTCACCTACGGCGGCATTCGCGTCGCGTCAGGACTCCGGACAGCGATCACCCGGCTCGACGACGTCCCGGTCGTCCAGCCGAATGCCGCTGGCGTCGCTGGCGAGGTTGTGGACGCTGCTGATCCGAACACGATCGGCGTCGATCGGCCGCTCAGTGATGAGTTGTTCGGTGACGGGGTGGATGGCGGGGGTGGCAGTCTCGCTGGTGCCGAGAACGTCGACATTGGCCACGGCGGTACGTCACCTACCGACGCTCCGGCAATCCAGGTTGATCGCACCGACTACGCGACGACAGTCTCGTCCCAGAAGCAGGCCCGGCACGTGCTCGACTCACCGCGCTATTACGGCGGGGGCTACTTCGCAGAGCCGCAAGCTGCACAAGCAATACTCGACGCGTTTCATGACGGGTCCGCCGAAGTCCTCGGGCTGAAGCCGAACGGTGACGTCGTGCTCAGAGTAGAAGGAGTTACGGGGTTTCATGTCAGCGGCAGCTATCACGACCAGCTGACGAATGTGTTCTTTGTCAAGGGCACCGTCTCACCGAGCGTTGTACCGTACAACCCGGAATGGCTGCCACGGCCACCCCGGCCGTAGGCCAGAACGGATCTTGATGTTTCCCACCCCAGATGACTTGGGTCAGGTGCCTGTCTGGCCGACGTACCTGTACCTGCAGCTCGCGCGCGCGTCGATGGGGAATCTCTCCTCGCGGATCGTCATCGCAGGGCTCAAAGAGCAGGGCACGACGGTGACGCTCGGTTTCTACGTAGATCCGCCGCTGGCGGACGACTACCGCGAGATCGCCCAGATCATGGAGGAGTTCGACGACCTGACGGGCAACATCTTGGACGTTCGGGTCCAGGTGGATGAGTGGTATCCGGGTCAGGTCGACCGCGCGTTCTTCTGGACCCACCGCAGGTGGCTTGGCGAGGAGACGCTGGAGACTGAGAGCACCGGACAGATCGATCAGTTGAAGGTCCGTCGGATCTGACGCCTGGGCGTCCGGCGGCCATGCGACTGATGAACTGAGCGGCCTGAGGGCGACCGACCCGGTGCCTCTCAGTCGCAGTTGTCGCAGATCCCTGAGGCGGGGAGCTGCATGAAGCAGGTGGGGCAGATCTTGGGGGCTTCCTCCGCGGGCTTCTGCTTCTTCTCACGAGGCGCGCGGGGCTCGCGCGGCGCTCGCGGTGTGCGTGCCTTCTTCGCGGGGCCGGCCTCGGCGGCGGCCGCCTCCTTGGCTCGCGCGAGCGCATCGGCCTCGGCGATGGCCTCGGCCGGGACGTCGACGGCGTAGAGCCGGTAGCAGGCGAACCTCGCCAGGGCGGTGGCGTCGTCGACCTCGCCACCATCAGGCCGGTGCGAGACGAGCGAGGTGAGCGGTGGCAGACCGTCGGCGCGGCACCCGGCCACGACGATCGCGAGCACACCACCGATCCAGCTGCGGTACGGGCTGCGGTTGCGCAGGCCGGTGCGGGCCTGCACCTGCTCGGCGAGATCCGCGTAGGTGATCACGCCCAGGTAGTGGCCGGCGACGTCGGTGAGGATCTCCCGCGCCGCCCCCGCCCACTCGGTGGACCCTTCCGTGCTCTTGACCCAGCGTTCCTGCGGTGCCTGCTCCGTCATCCCCCTAGCGTTGCATCACCGCTCAACCCCTCAGGACGGGATCGGTGTGGCCCCGCTCACGCGCGACTGCGTCAGGTCCCGTCGGAGTTCGGGACCAGGTGCACATCCATCGCGACGATCTCGACCGGCGCCGCAGCGCTGGCACTCGCTCGCGGGGCTGGCGTGCCGTTGGTGTCAGTTTCTCAACGCTGTGCCTCGCCCAGGCTCGCGTCAGCGTGACTCAGCTGCCATATCGGCACGCCGGTCACGCCACAGTGGCCTTCGGCGTGACAGAGGTGCCGATACGGCACGCCAGTCACGCTTCAGCCCCCGATCGGGCTCCCGAGCCGATCCGTGATGAAGCTCGCGGCAACGCCGCGTCCGCAACCACGCCCCACGGATCAGTCAGGAGAGCCGGATAACCGGCCGCACGTGACAGATCTGCGGATCGACTCCGGGATTGGCGTGCCGTTGATGTCACGTCCGCAACGGTGCACCCGACCTTGGCGTCACCGGACGCAACCGAGCAGACCGAGCCGGGACACCGCCGTCGAACTCGACTGAGGAGGCAATGCCGTCGAGAGCGGCCATCTCCTCCTCGGACAGACGCAACGCACCCGCCGCGACGTTCTCCTCCAGGTGCGTCACCTGACCCGTACCGGGGATCGCGAGCACGTGCGGGCCGCGGTGAAGCGTCCACGCCAGCCGCACCTGCGAGGGTGTGGCGTCGTGGGCAGCGGCCACGTGGGCGACCACGTCCTCACCGGTGGTGTCGACCGCACCGCCGGGGATGGCGCCGGGTCGTGCCGCGCCCACCGCGAAGAACGGGACGAACGCGATGCCGAGCTCGCCGGTGAGGGCGAGCACGTCGTCGTCGGCTCGCTCGGTGAGCCCGTAGCGGTTCTGGACCTCGACGACCTGCGTGATCGCGACCGCCTCACGCAGCTGCTCAACGGAGACGTTCGAGACGCCGATGTGGCGCAGCAGACCGGCCTCCCGCAGCTCCATCAACGCGCCGACGTGATCGGCCACCGACCCCTCATCCTTGCCCAGCCCCGATCCCCAGCGCAGGTTGACGACGTCGAGCTGCTCCAGCCCGAGCTGGCGGATGTTCTCCTCGACTTGGCTACGGAGCTGATCGGGCCGCGCGTAGGGCTCGAACTCGCCGTCGCGGGATCGGCTGGCGCCGACCTTGGTGACGATCACCAGGTCGTCGGCGTACGGCTGCAGCGCTGCGCCGATCAGCTCGTTGGCCGAGCGCGTGGGCACGAAGTAGAAGGCAGCCGTGTCGATGTGGTTGACCCCGAGCTCGACGGCGCGGCGCAGGACCGCGATTGCGTCCTCTCGACGGCGTGGGGCCGGGTCCCAGGGCATGCCCGTGAGGCGCATCGCACCGAAGCCGATGCGGTTGACGGTGCGGTCGCCGAGCTGCCACGTGCCGGCGGTGTGCGGGGCGGTCTGGATGGTCATGGTGGGTCTCCTTGAGGGTCAGACGGCGAGTGAGAAGGAATCGAGCGTCGGGGTGCCGGTGAGTCGCTCGCTCAGGTCCCAGAGGCGTCGGGCGGACTCGGGGTCGATCGCATGAGGGGCGACGGCGGTGGGTGGGTTGGTCATGTCCACGGGACCGGTGCTGGGGTCGACTCGGGAGACATCGCCGTTGTGGAGGTAGACGCCGCCGATGCCGCCGAGCAGGGGGCTGGTGGCGGCGACCACGATCGTCGCGGCTCCCTGCTCGGGCGTCTTCACGCCCCGGGTGGGATCGATGATCGGCTCGCCCGCCTCGTCGATGAGCCGCATGGAGCGGCGGGCGACGTCGCCTGCGGAAGCGTTGAACGCCGTCGCCGGCACGATGCCGGGGTGCGCGGCGAAGGCGCGGATGCCCTCGGCCGCCCAGCGGCGGTCGAGCTCGACCGTGAACAGGATGTTCGCGGTCTTGGACTGCGCGTAGGCGAGATCGGCGCTGTGGCGCCCGGTGGTGAAGTGCGGGTCGTCCCAGAGGATGCCGGAGGACCGGTGGGCGCCGGAGGTGGTGGTGACCACGCGGGCACCGCGGGCGGCGCGCAGCACGGGGTGGAGGCCGAGGGTGAGCTGGAAGTGGCCGAGATGGTTCACGGCGAACTGCGTCTCGAAGCCGCGGGCGTCGTGGGCGAGCGGCCCGCCGGGTTGGCCGGCGTTGTTGACGAGGATGTGCAGCGGCTGACCGGAGCGGCGGTAGCGGGCGGTGAAGGCGTCGATCGAAGCGGGCGTGAGGAGGTCGAGCTGCTCCACCTCCACACGCCGAATCCCGAAGGTGGCGCGCTTGGCGCGCTCGGGGTCGCGGGCGGCAACGGTGACCCACGCGCCCGCCTCGCTGAGGGCACGGGTGGTGGCCAGCCCGATGCCGGAGTGGCCACCGGTGACGATCACGTTCTTGTCGGTGAGGTCGATGCCGGCGATCGCGTCGTGCGCCGTGGACGAGGCGGTGAAGCCGGTGCCGACGGGGTACTGGAAGTGAGTCATGCTCGTGGGTCCTTCCCTACGCTGAGGGTCAGCGCTACCATGAATGCGGAACGATGTTCCGGCTACGACTATACGGAACCATGTTCCGCTTTGGCAAGAGGGTGTGATGACGGAATCTGGAACGGGTGCGCCCGACAAGCGCGTGCGCGCCGATGCCCAGCGCAGCATGGACGCCCTGCTGACGGCCGCCGCCGAGGTCTTCGCCAGCTCCGGCGTGGACGCTCCCGTGCGTGAGATCACCGCGAAGGCGGGTGTCGGAACGGGCACGCTCTACCGCCACTACCCCGAGCGTGCGGATCTGGTGGCCGCGGTCTTCCGGCACGAGGTCGACGCCTGCGCCGACGCCGCTCCCGTCCTCGCCGAGCGGCACGAACCGATGGAGGCGCTCACCCGCTGGCTCGACCGGCTGCAGGGCTTCTTCGCCACCAAGCGCGGCCTCGCCGCAGCGCTGCACTCCGGCGACGCCGCCTATGACAGCCTTCCCGCGTACTTCCAGGCCAGGTTCGTCCCTGCGCTCGGCTCGCTGCTCGAGGCTGCCGTCGAGGCCGGTGAGATCCGAACCGATGCCCGACCCGAAGAGCTGCTCACCGCCGTCGCCCAGCTCAGCATGACCAAGCACCCAGCCGAGGACGGCTACACCGAGCGCATGACCCGACTCCTCGTCAACGGACTGCGCTACACCGACTGAACGACCCGACCCGGGACCAAGGTCCTGGGACCTGCTGGCAGGGTGGATGCCAGGTACGCCCCCTCTCGGAAGGACCCCCCGGCATGGTTGCCCTCACACTCGCGATCGGAAGCTTGCTCACCGCCACCGGCGTCGTCGCCTGGCTCGTCACGTCGATGAGCAGCATCACCTCGCTCATCCCGGCATTCGTGGGCGTGCTGCTGCTGATCGTCGGCCTGATCGCGCGCCGCGGCGAGAAGGTGCGCCGCCACGCGATGCACGCCGGCATGCTTGTCGCCCTGCTCGGCGCGCTCGGCTCGATCATGAACGTGGCGAAGATCGGCAGCCTGTTCGACGGCACCGCCGAGCGCCCCGCCGCCATCATCGTCAGCCTGATCATGTTCGTGACGCTCGTGGTCTACCTCGCCTTCGGAATCCGGTCCTTCGTGCAGGCGCGGAAGGCTCGGTCGGGCGCAGCCTCGGCCTGACCGCCACCTGGCCAGGCCAGCGGTGCGGATTCGACGCGCCGCACCGCT
>NZ_JBMDXJ010000287.1:0-1772 GCF_048594945.1 Pseudactinotalea sp.
CCGCGCTATCTCGCTCGACGTGCCTGAGGCTGTGCTGGATCGCCGTCGCACCGCCCTCGAGGCTAGCGGCGGGTACAAGCCGAAGGACCGGCAGCGGCCGGTCTCGGCCGCGCTGCGCGCCTACGCTGCGTTCGCGCAGTCGGCGGACAAGGGCGCGATCCGGATCGTGCCCGAGGACCTGCCGGTGGTCACCGCGCCGCGGTCAGCGGCGCCGGGCGGCGAAGAAGTCCTTCAGGAGCCGGCCGCACTCGTCGGCTCGGACGCCTGAGGTCACCTCGGGGCGGTGGTTGAGCCGGGGATCGGCGAGCACGTCGCTCACCGACCCGGCTGCCCCCGCCTTCGGGTCGAGCGCCCCGAACACCACGCGGTCCACACGGGAGAGCACGATCGCGCCCGCGCACATCGTGCACGGCTCCAGCGTCACCACGAGCGTGCAGCCACCGAGGTGCCACCGACCCCGCGCGAGGCCCGCCTCGCGCAAGGCGAGGACCTCCGCATGAGCCGTGGGGTCGCCGTCGACCTCTCGCCTGTTATGGGTGGCGACCACGACGGCGCCGCTCTCGTCGAGCACGAGCGCCCCGATCGGCACGTCCCCCAGGTCGCGTGCCTGTTCAGCCTTCTCGATGGCCAGCCCCATGGCCTCGTCGTCGTCCACGCGCCCAGTATTCAGGGTGCCTCGTCAGCGACCACGCCGGGAAGGTCACCGAACCGCGCTGCAGCGTCACGACTCACGACCACTCGACGGCTCTCGACAGCATGGGCCGCGATGATGAGATCGTGCGCGCCGCGCGGCCGACCGGTGCGGCGAACGTGCGCGAGCAGTTGACCGTGCTCGGCGGCGGTCGCCTCGGTGTAGTCGAGGACATCGAGACTCGAGAGCATCGCTGCGAGGATGCGAGCACGCTCGGCCGCACGCTCGGGCGTGTCCGCAAGCTCGATGCCGACACGGAACTCGGCCACGGTGATGGCGCCGATGGCGATCTCGTCGTCATCGAACTTCTCTCGCGGGATCGTTCCCCGCTCGTACGCGATCAGCAGGTTCGTATCGAAGATCAGCTCTCGCGCCACGGATCCGACCAGTCGTCGGTGACCCCTCGCAGTGCGGCCGCGATGTCGGCCTCGAGATCGGGGTCCCACGCCGGCGCATGGGAGAGAGCGGCGCGCAGATCCCGCCCGGTCCGACGGCGAGCGGGGCGTATCTCGGCGATCGCGTGCCGCCCACGCGTCACGATGACCGACTCGCCGCGCTCAACGGCGTCCAGCAGGTCGGAGAACCTGCGAGATGCCTCGGTCGCGGTGAGAGTGCGCATGCACCCATGGTATCTGATTATCTGATCGATGGGCTCGTGCCGTAGGCTGGCTCAGGTCGCCCTGATGGATCCGGGGCCACGAGCGAGAGGAGGCCGTCATGTCTGCCATGCATCGCGCCGCCCTCGCCGAGGTCGGCTGAGGCTCACCTCCCCTCGACGGCGGAGCGTGGGCCGCCACGACGGCGCCCTGTGGGCGCTTCGAACCGAGGAACCTCATGCACCTGTTCTCACCGGCGTCGCGCAGCGACGCCATCGACCTGATCCAGACCTTCTCCCCCGCCCCCGACACCCCGGGGCAGCGGTTGCTGTTCGCGCAGCCCTCCCTCGATCGGCTCTTCGATCGCGGCCAACGCGCGCCCGAGCGGGTGTGGACCGTCCGATCCGACGACGGCGGCGCGACCGGCCTGCTCGCCGGTCGCCTCATGGGTGACTTCGCCCTGCTGGACATGCTGTCGCTGCCCA
>NZ_JBMDXJ010000288.1:0-30447 GCF_048594945.1 Pseudactinotalea sp.
ATCGCTGCAGGCGCGACCACACGCCTCGAGGTGCCCTCGGGAACCCTGGCGGTCGTGTTCGAGGGCTCTGGCATCCTCGCCTCAGCCATCTTGGCGGGTGAGGCCGCCGACGGCACGCTGATCGCTGCGTACCCGATCACCGGTGACCCGTACACGGAGCAGTCCGTCGCCGTGCGCGTCACCGACTGACCGCCCCCACGTTCAACGCTCTCCGTCACGGCCCGGGTGCCGGAAGGCGTGGCGTCCACACGCCGTCAGACCCGATCAGGCCTCGTAGTCGGAGTCGATGTCCTCGGGGGCACGGCCCAACATGTGGGCGATCTGTTCCACCAGCACGTCCCGCACCAACGCCGCGAGGTCGTCCGCGCCCTCGGCGCGGCCGCTAACCGGCCGCCGGTACACCACGATCCGGTGCGTGAGGTCGGCCGCTCTGTCCGCCGGAAAGTAGCGCCCGAGCGGGATCGCGCCGCGTTCCCACGGCGCGGGCGCCGAGGGCGGCACCTCCTCGACGGCGAACTCCACACCTTCGAGCTCGCGACCCAGGCGGCGTTCCAGGGTCTCGACGACGCTCAGCACCATCTCGTCGAACTGCTCGCCCCGGGTACGCGCTCCGGGCATCAGCGGCGGCAGCAGTGGGCCGCGAAGACCGCGACCGTGGCGGTCCCGGCGCCGACCGGCGCGCCGCGACGGGATCCGTGCCCGCGCGATCTCACTGCCCGACCGATCCGCCACGAGGCCCACTCTGCCACCAACGAGCGTGCCTCCCAAGACGCCGGACCGCGCACGCGCCCGGTCAGCACGACCGCCCGCGGCGTGGGCTGCACCGTCGTCGCGCCGAGCCGGGGTAGCCTCAGCGACGTGAGAGCCCGACAGTGCACCCGTGCCACGTGCACGGCGCCCGCCGTGGCGACCCTCACGTACGTCTACGCCGACTCCACCGCCGTGCTCGGTCCGCTCGCGACCCACGCCGAGCCGCACAGCTACGACCTGTGCACCGAGCACGCAGAACGGCTCACGGTGCCGCGGGGCTGGGACGTGGTGCGGCTGGCAGGTCACTTCGAGCCGGCACCTCCGAGTTCGGACGACCTGCTGGCGCTCGCCGACGCCGTACGCGAGGCCTCCCGCACCCCTCCGCCCGAACAACTGCCCGCGGCGCGCCCCGTCGGCGCGCCCGCACCGGTCACCGAGCGGCGCCCCGCACCCGAGGTCGGCCGCCGGGGTCACCTGCGCGTCATCCGCGGCGAAGGTGAGTAGGGCGCGTCAACCTGCGTAGTCTCTGACCCGTGTCTGAGACCACCGACCTGAGCGCCATCGTCAAGGCCTACGACGTCCGCGGCGTCGTCCCCGACCAGTGGGACGCCGAGGTGGCGCGGGCGATCGGCGCCGCGTTCGCCGACGTCGTAGCCGTGCCCGCCGGCGCAACCTCGATCGTGATCGGCCATGACATGCGGGCGAGCTCGCCCGAGCTGGCCACCGCCTTCGGTGAGGGAGCCGCCTGGCGAGGTGTCGCCGTCGTCCACATCGGGCTGTGCTCGACCGACGGGCTCTACCACGCCTCCGGTGAGCTCGGCCTCCCCGGTGCGATGTTCACGGCCAGCCACAACCCGGCCGAGTACAACGGCATCAAGATGTGCCACGCGCTCGCCCGGCCGGTCGGTCAGGACAGCGGCCTCGCCGATGTGCGGCGCCTCGCCGAGCAGTACCTCGACGAGGGCATCCCGGCGGGCGGTGACGAGGGTGAGATCAGCGAGCGCGACACGCTCGCCGACTACGCGCGGCTGCTGCGTGGGCTGGTGGACATCAGCGGCGGGCGCCCGCTCAAGGTCGCGATCGACGCCGGGAACGGCATGGCCGGGCTGACCGCTCCCGCGGTGCTCTCGACGGCGGCCGGGCTGCCCGACCTGGGCCTGGAGATCGTCCCGATGTACTTCGCGCTCGACGGGACCTTCCCGAACCACGAGGCCAACCCGCTCGATCCGGCCAACCTCGTGGACCTGCAGGCGACCGTGATCGCGGAAGGGGCCGACATCGGACTCGCCTTCGACGGCGACGCCGATCGCTGCTTCGTGGTCGACGAGCGCGGCGTCGCGATGAGCCCCAGCGCCGTGACGGCGTTGGTGGGGCTGCGCGAGGTCGAGAAGGAGAAGGACGCGGGCCGTGAGGCCACGGTCATCCACAACCTCATCACCTCACGCTCGGTCCCCGACCTGCTCGGTGCCGCCGGCGCGCGCACGGTCCGCACGCGTGTGGGGCATTCGTTCATCAAGGCGCAGATGGCACAGGAGGGGGCGGTGTTCGGAGGGGAGCACTCCGCGCACTTCTACTTCCGCGACTTCTGGTTCGCCGATACCGGGATGCTGGCGGCCCTGCACGTGCTGCGCGCGCTGCGGGACTCCGAGCACCCGCTCTCGGTGCTGTCCGAGATGTACACGCCGTACTCGGCGTCCGGCGAGATCAACTCGCGAGTGGAGGACGCGGGAGCGGCCACGGCTCGGGTGCTGGCAGCTTTCGCGGACGACATCGACTCCGGCGAGGTGACCGTGGACGAGCTCGACGGCGTGACGCTCGACCATTGGCACGCCACCCCGAAGTGGTGGTTCAACCTCCGTAGTTCGAACACCGAGCCGTTGCTGAGGCTCAATGTCGAGGCTGAGGACGAGGACATCATGGTGAAGATCCGTGACGCGGTGCTGGCGATCGTGCGCGAGGGCAGCGCCCCGCGCGACGACGCCGCGTAGCGTTCCCCGCGCCGGCGCGCGCACGGGCGTACGCTCCGATCCATGTCATCCAGCGGAGGCACGAAGGCGATCGTCGCGGCGCTCGCCGCGAACCTGGGCATCGCCGTCACGAAGTTCATCGCCTACCTGCTGACAGGTTCCTCCTCCATGCTCGCCGAGTCGGTGCACTCGGTCGCGGACTCCGGTAACCAGGGGTTGCTGCTGCTCGGCGGTCGCCGAGCGCAGCGGGCGGCTTCACCGACCCACCAGTTCGGGTACGGACGCGCCCGCTACATCTACGCGTTCATCGTCTCGATCGTGCTGTTCAGCCTCGGCGGCTGCTTCGCGCTCTACGAGGCGTGGCACAAGTTCTCCGACCCACACCCGATCGAGGGTCGCTGGTGGTGGGTGCCGCTGGCGGTGCTCGGCCTGGCGATCGTGATGGAGGGCTTCTCGTTCCGCACCGCGATCCATGAGGCGAACGCGGTCAGGGGTACCAAGTCGTTCAGGCAGTACGTCAAGGAGTCCCGTGCCCCGGAGATCCCGGTGATCCTGCTGGAGGACCTCGGTGCGCTCGTCGGCCTGGTGCTCGCGCTGTTCGGCGTCTCGATGACGTTGATCACCGGCGACGGTCGCTGGGATGCGATCGGGTCCGCGGCGATCGGTGTGCTGCTCGTGGTGATCGCGGCGTTCCTTGCCAAGGAGATGTCGCTGATGCTGCTAGGCGAATCGGCCGACCCGCAGCACCAGCACGCGATCGAGGCGGCGATCCCGGGGGAGGGGATCATCTCGGTGATCCACCTGCGCACGCTGCACCTCGGCCCCGACGAGGTGCTCGTGGCCGCCAAGGTGGAGGTCGAGAGGGCCGACGACGCCACGCACGTCGCCCGGGCCATCGACGGCGCCGAGGTCCGCATCCGAGAAGCGATCCCGCTGCGAGCCCAGATCTACATCGAGCCCGACCTGCGGCGGCCTGGTGTCGCCGCGGAGGTGCCGGCCGCGCGGGACGAGTAGATCAGCGTCCAGCCAGCGCCGCGCCCATCCGGGTGATCGCTTCGACCAGCAGCGGCCGCGGCAGCGCGATGTTGAAGCGCAGGAAGCCCTGACCGGCCTCACCGCACAGCGATCCCGCGGTGGCGGCGACATCGGCGTGCTCGCGGAAGAAGCGGGCCGGGTCCTCGAGGCCGGTGGTGGTCAGGTCGAGCCACGCGAGATAGGTGCCCTCGAGCTCGGTCGTGACGGCACTCGGGAGGTGCTCGGCAGCGAGTTCGGTGAGCGTCTGCCGGTTGCCATCGAGGTAGTCGAGGACGCCGTCGAGCCAGGCGCCGCCCTCGGCGTAGGCCGCCGTGGCGGCCAGGGCGCCGAGCGTCGAGGCCTGGTCCTCGTACGGCCCCCCGAGGCGGCTCCAGGTCTCGCGGTCAGCGTCCGAGCTCAGCACCAGCTGGGCGCACTTCAGGCCCGGCAGGTTGAAGGCCTTCGATCCGGACATGGCGGTGAACGTGTGCGCGGCGGCAGCGGGGGAGATGGTGGCGTAGGGCACGTGCCTGTGCCCCGGGTAGGTGAGCGGCGCGTGGATCTCATCGGCGAACACACGACCACCGTGCCGCTCGACGACCTCGCTGATCGCCTGTAGCTCGCTGCGCTCCAGCACGCGCCCCACCGGGTTGTGCGGGTTGCACAGCACGAGCAGGTGGCCGCCGGCGGCGAAGGCGGCGTCGAGGGCATCGAGGTCGTAGACGTAGCGGCCGTTCTCGCGCTGCAGCGGCACCTGGATCACCTCCCGGTCCAGCGCTCCGGGCAGCGTGAGGAACGGCATGTAAGCGGGCGTCGGCAGGATGACCGGCGATCCTGGCCGCGAGGTCAGCCGCACCGCCGCCTGCAGACCGCTGAGGACATCCACGATCGGCCGCACGTCCGCCGGAGCGACCTGCCAGCCGAATCGGGCATCGACGAATCCGCTGAAGGCCGACTGCAACGCGGCGCGGGAGCGGGTCGGCAAGTATCCGAGCCCCTCGCCGGTCTCGACGGCACGTCGCAGCGTCGACTGCACCGCCGGCGCGGTCCCGAAGTCCATCTCCGCGATCCACGCCCCGGTCGCGGAGCCGAACTCGACCCACTTCTTCCCGTTCGCCGCCCGGAGGCTCTCGACAGTGATCTCGTCGAAGGTATGCACGCTCACTGGCCTAGTCTCGCAGCCGTGCCCTCGTTCCGGATGACCCGACCGCTGAGCGTCCTCGTGGTGAGCAACCTGCTCGGAGGTATCGGCGTCGCCTCCGGTGTGGCGGTCGGCGGTCTGGCGGCCGAGGCACTCGGCGGCACCGCGATGGCCGGCCTCGGGCAGGCGACCGGGGTGCTCGGTGCGGCCGTGGCGGCGGTGCCGCTCGCGGCGGTGGCGAGCAGCCGCGGCCGGCGCCACGCGCTCGCGCTCGGGTACGTGCTGGCGACGATCGGCGCGCTGCTCGTGATCACCGCGCTCGCCCTCGCCCAGCTCTGGTTGCTGCTGGTGGGCGTCGCCCTCTTCGGGGTGGCGAACGCCGCGAACCTGCAGTCGCGCTACGCCGCTGCCGATACCGCCGACGTCGCCGCTCGCGGCAAGGCGATGTCGATCGTCATCTGGGCCACCACCGTGGGGGCGGTCGCCGGCCCGAACCTCACCGCGCCGGGCAACGACGCCGGCCTCGGCGTGGGCCTGCCCCACCTCGCCGGGCCGTACCTGTTCTCGGTCGTCGCCTTCGCCCTGGGGGCGATCGTCGTGGCAACGTTCATGCCCGGCTCTCGCCCCGCCGTCGGCGGCTCCGAGACCACCCCGCCGACGGCGGTGGTCTCGGCCCGCTCGGCCCTCGCCTGGGCGATGGGGCATACCGAGGCGCGATTCGCCGTCGTTCTCATCGGCTGCGCGCACGCGGTGATGGTGCTGGTCATGGTGATGACGCCGGTCCACATGCAGCACCACGGCATGACGCTCGAGCTCGTGGGTGTGGTCATCAGCCTGCACGTGCTCGGGATGTACGCGCTCAGCCCGGTGCTGGGCGTACTCGTGGACCGCTGGGGTGCTGCCCGGGTCGGGTGGCTGGGGATGGGCGTGCTGGCGCTGGCGACCGGCCTCGGTGTGGTCGCCGGACTCGGCAGCGGCGACTCGGTGCTCACGGCGATCGCGCTGACCGTGCTGGGGCTCGGATGGAGCGCGTGCGTGATCGCCGGGTCAGCCCACCTGGTCACGGTCACGCCCGCCCACGTCCGGGTGCCGCTGCAGGGTGTCACCGACGCCGGGATGAACTACGCCGGGGCGGCCGCTGCTGCGGTGGCCGGGCCGGTGCTGGCATGGGGTGGCTTCCCCGCGATCAACGTCGTGGCGGCCGCCCTGCTGCTCCCGGCGGTCGTCTGCGCACTCGTGGCGGCCCGGCCGCGTCGGCGAGCGGCTGCGAGCACGGATAACCTGGCGGCATGACGATCGAGCACCGAGTGGCCGACCTCGGCCTGGCCGAGGCAGGGCGCCACCAGATCCGGCTGGCCGAGCACGAGATGCCGGGCCTGATGGCTCTGCGCGAGGAGTACGCCGACAGCCAGCCGCTCGCCGGCTCCCGGATCGCCGGATCTTTGCACATGACGGTACAGACCGCGGTGCTCATCGAGACACTGGTCGCGCTGGGTGCACAGGTGCGGTGGGCCTCGTGCAACATCTTCTCTACCCAGGACGAGGCGGCGGCCGCTGTGGTGGTCGGGACGGGGACGCCCGAGGACCCGCGCGGCGTGCCGGTGTTCGCCTGGAAGGGCGAGACGCTCGCCGAGTACTGGGACTGCACCGAGCGGATCTTCGACTGGGCGGATGCCGAGACCGGCGGCCCGACCTTGATCCTCGACGACGGCGGCGACGCCAGCATGCTCGTGCACGAGGGCGTGCGCTTCGAAGCGGCGGGTGCGGTCCCGCCCGCGCCGGAGCCCGATGACGTGGGCTACTCCGAGGAGAAGGTTGTGTTCCTCGACCTGCTCCGCCGCACGGTCGCCGCCGACCCGGGTCGCTGGACCCGCGTGGCCGCCGGCATCAAGGGAGTCTCGGAGGAGACCACCACCGGCGTGAACCGGCTCGCGCAGCTCGCCGCTGCCGGCGAGCTGCTGTTCCCTGCGATCAACGTCAACGACTCCGTGACGAAGTCCAAGTTCGACAACCGGTACGGTATCCGTCACTCGCTGCCCGATGGCCTCAACCGCGCCACCGATGTGCTGATCGGCGGCAAGGTGGCCGTGGTCTGCGGTTACGGCGACGTGGGCAAGGGCGCCGCCGAGGCACTCCGCGGCCAGGGCGCACGCGTGATCGTCACCGAGATCGACCCGATCTGCGCGCTGCAGGCCGCGATGGACGGTTACCAGGTTGCGCGCCTCGACGATGTGGTGGGGCAGGCAGACTTCGTCATCACCACCACCGGCAATACGCGGATCGTGGGCGTCGAACACCTGCTCGGCCTCAAGAACAAGGCGGTCGTGGGCAACATCGGCCACTTCGACGACGAGATCGACCTGGCTGGGCTCGCGCGCGTGCCGGGTGTGGAGAAGGTCGAGATCAAGCCGCAGGTGCACGAGTGGAAGCTGCCCGCCACCGATGGTGCCGTGGGGGAGTCCGACCGCTCGATCGTGGTGCTCTCCGAGGGTCGCCTGCTCAACCTCGGCAACGCCACCGGTCACCCGTCGTTCGTGATGTCGGCTTCCTTCACCAACCAGGTGCTCGCGCAGATCGCGCTCGCCGAGGCCGAGGAGCTCGAGGAGGGCGATCGTCCGGACGTCGAACGGCTGCCGAAGCTGCTCGACGAGAAGGTGGCCAGGCTGCACCTGGAGGCGCTCGGCGTGGACCTCACCGAGCTCACCAAGGAGCAGGCCGAGTACATCGACGTGGACGTGGCCGGCCCGTACAAGCCTGAGCACTACCGCTACTGACCGGCTCCCTCTGACTCTCGGCGTCCCCCCGGGGCGCCGAGACCAAACCGTGACCGCGCCCCGGGTTGCGGCCGCGGAGGGCAGGCGCTACCTTCTCACTAGTTTGATCGAGGGTTAGATTTAGTGTTGTAGCGACCCGCGATCAGACTCGTCGAGCAGCACCGGCAGCGGCGTCGGTGCACTGACTGCGAGGGAGCAGCAGATGGCGGTGGTTGCCCAGGGCAAGCGGCGGAAGTCGCTGCTCAAGAGCGCATGGGACAGCAAGGTGCTGATCCTCATGTGTCTGCCGGCGATCGCGTTCTTCCTGGTATTCGCCTACGCGCCGATGCCCGGGGCGTGGATCGCCTTCACCAACTTCAACTACCGCGACGGGATCTTCGGAAGCCCGTTCGTGGGACTGCGGAACTTCGAGTTCCTCATCAAGTCTGGGCAGCTGTGGCTGCTGACACGGAACACGATCCTGTACAACGTCGCGTTCATCGTGCTCGGCAACATCCTGCAGATCGCGCTCGCGGTGATGCTCAACGAGATCCGCATGAAGTACTTCAAGAAGATCTCGCAGACGGTGATGTTCCTGCCGTACTTCATCTCGGTCGTGCTGATCGGTGTGATCGCCTTCAACCTGTTCAACTACGACACCGGCGCAATCAACTCCTTGATCGTCGCCACCGGCGGGGACCCGATCAAGATCTACAGCACCGCCGGCCTGTGGCCGTTCATCATCGTCGCCGTGCAGATGTGGCAGAGCACCGGGTACGGCTCGATCGTGTACTTCGCCGCGATCATGGGCATCGACAAGACCCTCTTCGAGGCGGCCGCGATCGACGGCGCCTCCGCGTGGCAACGGATCCGCTACGTGATCCTGCCCAGCCTCAAGCCGACGTTCATCATCCTGCTGCTGTTCTCGATGGGCGGGATCATGCACGGCAACTTCGGGCTGTTCTGGAACCTGGTCGGCAACAACGCGCAGCTGTTCGCGACCACCGACATCATCGAGACCGCCGTCTACCGGATGGTCATGACCCAGAACAACTTCACCACGTCGACTGCCGTGGGGCTGTACCAGTCGATCTTCGGTTTCGCCCTGGTGATGACCGCGAACTGGATCGTGCGAAGGATGAACAAGGACTATGCACTCTTCTGAGACGACGGCGCCGGGCGCCGCCGACGTGGTCACGGTGGTCGAGGGGCGCAAGCGCCGTGCGATGCGGACCAGGAAGCAGCGACCGCGAGCCGTCAAGCTGGGAGCGAGCGACTACGCGCTCCGTGGCATCTCGTACGTGTTCGTCACGCTGTTCGCGTTGTTCTGCCTGCTCCCGTTCGTGATGATCGTCTCGGCTTCGTTCTCGGCCGAGTCGGAGATCCTCCGCCACGGGTTCGGCCTGTTTCCTCGTGGCTTCACGACGACCGCGTACGAGTACATCTTCAAGTCACCTCGGCAGATCCTCGGGTCCTACGCGGTGACGATCACGATGACCGTGTGCGGCACCGCGATCGGTCTCTTCGTGATCGCGATGACTGGGTTCGCGCTGTATCGCAAGGACTTCCGGTTCCGGAACCAGATCTCGTTCTTCGTCTACTTCACGACCTTGTTCTCCGCCGGGCTGGCGCCGACGTTCATCTGGGTGGGCAGCACGCTCGGCCTGCGCGGCAGCTATCTCGCGGTGTTCCTGCAGCTGCTGATGACGCCGTGGCTCATCATCCTGATGAAGAACTTCATGCGCAACGTGCCGTACGAGGTGATCGAGTCCGGGAAGGTCGACGGCGCGGGCGACTTCAGGATCTTCGCGCAACTGAGTCTGCCGATGATGAAACCGGCGTTGGCCACCGTGGGTCTGTTCCTGGCGATGGGCTACTGGAACGAGTGGTATCTGTCCTCGCTGTACCTGGGCAGCCAGGTCGAGTTCCGGCCACTGCAGTACCACCTCTACAACATCATCAACACGGCCAATGCGCTCCGGAACTCCGTGGCAGGCGACAACGTCACGATCACGAACCTGCCGAGCAACACGTTGAAGATGGCCAGCGCCGTGGTCGCGACCGCGCCCGTGCTGCTGATGTACCCGTTCGTGCAGAAGTACTTCGTCAGCGGCATCACCGTCGGTGCCGTCAAGGGCTGAGCACAGCCAACCCGCCTCGACCGAGGCACCCCCTCACCCGAGACCTGTGTCTCAGAAGATCGACAAAGGAGTCACCATGACCAGCATCAGGAGAAGGACGCTGCTGAAGGGCGGAGCGCTCGCCGCGTTCGGGATCGGTACCGGGATCACGCTCGCCGCATGCAGCGACAACGGCGGTGGAGGCACCGGCGGCGGAGGTGGAGGCGGCGAGCTCGACACCAGCGAGGCGGTCACCGTCACGATGCTGGTGCTGGGCGACAAGCCCACCAACGGTCGCCTTGAGGCCATGCTCGAGCAGCTCAACGCCAAGCTGACCGAGAAGGTGAACGCCTCGTTGGAGCTGTTCTACATCGAGTGGGCGGACTGGCAGACGCAGTACAACGTGCAGCTGCTCTCCGGTGACAGCAACGTGGACCTCATCGGCACGGCGACCGACTGGCTCTTCGCCTGGGAGAACGCCCAGAAGGGCGCCTTCCTGCCGATGGACGAGGCCATGCTCAGCTCCTACGCCCCGCAGACCTGGGAGCAGGTGAACAGCGAAGGCCACTGGGAGCTGTGCAAGCTTCCCGACGAGATGATCTACTTCATCCCGGAGGACAACTTCACCCAGTGGACGAACCACGGCTTCTTCTACCGTGGCGACTGGGCCACCGAGGCCGGGATCCCGAACGGCGAGATCACCGAGTTCGAGCAGTTCACCACCTACTTCCAGTGGGTCAAGGACAACCAGCCCGAGACCTACCCCTGGGATGTGGCCGGGACGAACGAGGCGGCACTCACCGGATTCGTGCAGGGCCGCACCGAGTACCAGGTGATCCAGCAGGTCACCGCGGGCATCTACTTCCCCTTCCACACGACGGCGTCCGACCCGACCACGGTGACGTCGTACTACATGGAGGGTGATGAGCTGCTCGCCGCGGCTGAGCTCGCCAGGGAGTGGAACGAGATCGGCGTCTGGCGCGAGGACGCCGTCAACTACGACGGCGACACACGCGAGGAGTTCTACGCCGGACTCTCGGGAGCGGATCAGCACCACATGCAGACGTTCCTCGGGATCCTGCACCGGATGCCGAACGACCAGCCGGGATCCGACCCCAAGTTCTTCTACTGGGGCAAGGAGAACGGCAACTACTACCGCGACATCAAGACTCACGGTGCCATGGCGGTCAGTGCGAACTCGCGCAACCCGGAGCGGGCGCTGGCGGTCTACGACATCCTCCGCAACGACGAGGAGTGCTACCACCTCCTCAACTACGGAATCGAGGGCACGGACTACGTGATCGACGATGAGGGCAAGCGTGCGGAGCCGGAGGGCTTCGACGCAGCCACCGACGCCCTTGGGTCGAACTTCTGGTACGGCCGCATGGACGAGCTCGAGATTCCTAGCGCCACCGACCCGGACAACAAGCAGGAGCTGTTCGACGGTCTCGACGCCAACGCGAAGGACTACCCGTACGAGCGGTTGGTGGTCGACAAGACGATGATCGACTCGACGCTGGCCGCCATGGGCGCCGTGCTGTCGGAGTACATCCCGCAGCTGCAGTACGGCAAGTTCACCGACCCCGCAGCGGCGATCGCCGAGATGCGCCAGAAGCTCGCCGATGCCGGTTACGAGGACGCTCGCGCGTCCATCCAGACCGACATCGAGGCGTTGGACGCCTGAGCCGCCGTCAGGTGCGGGCCGGCATGCGCACCGGCCCGCACCTGGATCCTCCACTGACACCGCAGGTCGCGATTGTCGAAAGGACGTCATGAGTCGCTTCTTCTCCGCCGACTCGGCGCTGATGCGCGCGCTCGACCGCCTGGCCGACGTGATCATCCTCAACCTCGTCTTCATCGCGACGTCGTTGCCGCTGCTGACGCTCGGTGCCTCGCTCACGGCACTGCACTCGGTCTCCCGCGCGCTGGTGGGCGGCCGCCTCGAGGACTCGGTCGCGCGTGCGTACCTGCGCGCGTTCCGGGCGAACCTGCGCGACGGCAGCAGGCTGCTCGCAGCGATCGCCGGGCTGGTCGCGGTGCTCGTCGCGTGGTTCGGCGTCATCGAGTACCTCGTGGTCGACCCACTGGCACAGTTGCTGATGTTCGCGGTGTGGTTCGTTCTCGCCATCCAGGTGACGACGACGGCGATCGTGGCCTTCCCCTATCTGGCCACGTTCGACGACGCCACAGCCAGGGTGCTGCGGAACGCGCTGCTGATGTCGTGGCGCCACCCGCTCGCCGCGCTCTGTGCCTTCACCGTGACCGCTCTGCCCGTGGTGATCACGGTCTTCTACCCGAAGGTGACAGGCTACGGCGTGGTGTGGTTGGTGGCCGGCTTCGCTGCCATCGCTGTCGTCACCACACTCCTCTTCACTCGCATCTTTGCCCAGTACACGCCTGCCGCCGCCGCGGCACCGAGCACCGAGGAACCCGTACGTGCGCACTCATGACGTCACCCAGTGGCTCTTCGAGCTCTCGGACGAACGCCAGGCATGGCGCAAGAACGCCGACGACAGCATGTGGCGCGCCGTGGTGGTGCCGCACGACTGGGCGGTGGAGCAGGACTTCTCACGCGAGTGCTCCAGCGGCACCGGGTACCTGCCGGGCGGGATCGGTTGGTACCGCGCGCACGTGCCGCTCACCGCGCTCGGACCCATCGAGGACCGCACGGTGCGCCTGGTCTTCGAGGGCGTCTACAAGAACGCGGATGTGTGGGTCAACGGCTACCACCTCGGGGGTCGGCCATCGGGATACGCACGGTTCTCGTTCGACCTGACCGAGATCCTCGGGTACGCGCCCGACGACGACCTCGTTGTCGCGGTCCGGGTGGAGCACACCGAGCTCGCCGACTCACGCTGGTACAACGGCGCCGGGATCACCCGCCGGGTCCGGCTCGAGTTGCACGAGCCGGTGCGGCCGGCCGAGCACGGCACCGTGGTCACCACGGCGGAGGTGAGCGCCGAGCACGCGAGGGTGAGCATCGTGCAGACGATCGAGAACACGCTGCCCGACCGCATCCGGGTACGGGTGCAGCACGAGCTGTCATCGCTGACCACCGACCAGACCCACACCAGCGAGTCGGAGGCCGACCTACCCGGCCAGGGCTCCGCCGTCGTCGACGTCCAGATGCCGGTGCCGACACCCCGGCTCTGGTCCGACGACGCCCCGCACCTGTACCGCCTCACCACCACGCTGCACTGGGACGGGCGTACCGCCACGGCCGAGCAGGTGGTGGGCATCCGCACCTTTGCGTTCGACCCCGACACCGGCTTCACGATCAACGGAGAGCCGCGACAGCTGAAGGGTGTCTGCCTGCACGAGGACGCGGGACCGTTCGGCACCGCGGTCCCGGCCTGGGTGTGGCTGCGGCGGCTGCTGTCGCTGAAGGAGATGGGCTGCAACGCGGTGCGCATGGCGCACAACCCGCACGCACCCGAGCTGTACCTGCTGTGCGATGTGCTCGGACTCTTCGTGATCGACGAGGCGTTCGACGAGTGGGAGAACCCCAAGAACAAGTGGTGGCAGGGGCACAACGTCTACCCGCCGCGGCACGAGGGGTACGCCGAGCACTTCCCGCAGTGGTACGAGTCAGACCTGGTCGCGATGATCGATGCGCACCGCCACCACCCCTCGATCATCGCGTGGAGCATCGGGAACGAGATCGACTACCCGAACGACCCGTACGCGAGCCCGCTGTTCGATGAGATGACCGGGAACAACGACGCGCACAAGCCGCAGGCCGAGCGCCTCTACGACCCGAACCGGCCCGACATGCGCCGCCTCACCACGATCGCGGCGCGGCTGTCGAGCATCGTGCGCGGCGCCGATCCGACCCGTCCGGTCACGCTCGCCGCCGCGTTCCCGGAGCTGTCCAGCCGCACCGGTCTGCTCGAGACGGTCGACCTGGTGGGCTACAACTACAAGGAACACCTCTACGCCGAGGATCACCGGCGGTTCCCCGACGCCCCCCTCCTGGGCAGCGAGAACTCACACACCTACGAGGCGTGGCGCCACGTGGTCGAGGCCGACTACGTGGCCGGCCAGTTCCTGTGGACCGGCATCGACTACCTGGGCGAGGCGCAGGGCTGGCCGATCCATGGCTCCGGCGCCGGCCTGCTCACGCTCGCCGGGTTCCCCAAGCACATCTGGCACCTACGCCGTAGCTGGTGGTCGGACGAGCCGGTCGCGCGGCTGGCGGTCAGGCCGCATGAGGACGACGACGGCGGCCCTCGCCCGTTCTGGACCCACCCGCTGTCGCGGGCCTGGGTGGGCGAGGAGCGGCTGGAGGTGCTGTGTTTCAGCAACCTCCAGGAGCTGACCCTGACCTGCGGTGACGAGCAGGTGCCGTTGGAGCGCGATCACGAGCACGGCTACTGGCGCGCCGCGCTCGCCCCGGGCGACCGGCCGCTCGTGCTCCGAGGCTCACGTGACGGCGAGGCGGTCGCCGAGGACCGGCTGATCCGCCCCGGCAGACCCGCGCAGATCGAGACCCGGGTCTGGGAGCCGGCCCCCGCCGTCGTGTCTCGCCTGCATGCCCTCGGCCTCGCGGCCGAGGGTATGCAGCAGATCGAGTGCACATTGCTGGACGAGCACGGCCACCCGGCGAGCGGCGAGGCGGTGCTCACCGCGCAGGTCGAGGGCGGTCGGCTGCTCGGTCTCGAGAACGGGGACCTGGCCGACCTCACCGCGTACCGCAACGACCACCGGTCCACGTACGAGGGCCGACTGGTGGTGTTCGTGGAGTCGGACGCTCGGGCTATCGTGACCGTGACTGCCCCGGGCCTCACTCCGGCGAGAGTGGAGTGCAGCCCGTGAGGTACCGGGCCGATGGCACGAGGGGAGCAGCCATGACGATTCCACGACTCACCTCGCGCGACATCCGCAGCGACTCCCGGCTCGACGTGCTGCACGCGATCCTCTCGGCAGGTGAGGTCACCCGCAACGAGCGCGCGCAGGTGACCGGACTCAGCGCTGCCACGGTGGCCACCGTGGTCGGCGAGCTGATCGCCGAGGGCATCGTGCTGGAGACCAAGGTGACCGTGGGGCGGGTGGGGCGACCCACCGCGACCCTGGGCATGAACGCGGACCGGGGCCGCGTCGTCGGCGTGGACGTGGCCGAGACCTACGTCCGGGCCGCCCTGTTCGACACCGCGCTCAACCAGCTCGAGTTCCTCGAGGTCGAGCGTGACGAGCACATCCTCGACCCCGAGGTGATGACCGAGGCCGTGGGAGACATCCTCGACCGGATGCTCGAGCAGCAGCGGCTCGCACGCGAGGCCGTGCTCGGGATCGGCGTGACGCTCCCGGGGCTCGTGCAGGGACCCGCCGGCCTCAGCGTGTTCGTGCCGAACCTGGCGTGGCGTTCGGAGGATCTCGACCGGCTGCGTGAGCGGGTCGGGATGCCGCTGGTCATCGACAATCCACTCAAGGCGATCGGTACCGCCGAGATGTGGCTCGGCCGCGGTCGGTACTGCTCGAGCCTCGTCACGGTCAACCTCGGCACCGGGGTCGGGGCCGCGATCGCGCTCGACGCCCGCCTCGTGCGCGGCGCGACCAACTCGGCGGGTGAATGGGGACACACGCTCCTGGTCCTCGACGGACGCGAGTGCCGGTGCGGGCGCCGCGGGTGCGTCGAGGCCTACGTGGGTGTGCCAGGGATCGTGGAGACGCTGCGCGAGATCGCACCGGATCATCCGCTCACGTCGATCGACCTGCAGCGGGACTTCATCCTGGCGATGGCACAGGCCGTCGACCGAGCGGAGCCCGACGAGGCCGTCCACGCCACGATCGACCGCACTGCCTACTACCTCGGCTCCGCGCTCGCCGACCTCGTGGCCGTGGTGAACCCGGAGGTCATCACGCTCACCGGGTGGACCACCTGGGCGCTCGGCACCTCGCTGCTGCCCGCGGTCCGACGGCACGTGCGCGAGCAGGCGCCCGGCACGTCTGCCGACGGGCTCGAGCTGGAGCTGTCCACGGTAAAGGGCAACTCGGTGACCACCGGGGTGGCGACGATCGCGCTCGAGCGCTCACTCGCCGATGCGGGACTGATCACGCGCCGGACCGCGATCACGCTATAGCCTGTGGTGGCTGCCGTTCCGGCGGCATCGGTGTGCCGGGAAGTCTGGTCGGCTGTCCGCCTCACCGACCCCTGGAGCCATCCATGAAGACACGCGAGCCTGTGTTCAGCCGCCTCAGTCCGGGCGCCCTGCGCAACTACACCGACACGCTGCGCGGCGAGTCCGCAGGGGGCGTGCTGCTCGTGATCGCGGCGGTGATCGCGCTCGTGTGGTCGAACTCGCCGTGGCGGGACGCCTACGAAGGTCTGCGCGATGTGCGGTTCGGCCCCGCCGCGCTCCATCTCGACCTCAGCGTGGGTCAGTGGGCCTCCGACGGCCTGCTCGCAATCTTCTTCTTCGTGGTCGGCATCGAGCTCAAGCGCGAGATCGTCGAGGGCGAGCTCCGGAAAGTCGGGACGGCGATCGTGCCGGTGGTCGCTGCCATCGGTGGCATGGCAGTGCCCGCGCTGCTCTTCCTGGCCGTGAACAGCGGTGACGGTGGCGCACCGCACGGGTGGGCCATCCCCGCCGCAACCGACATCGCCTTCGCCATCGCGGTTCTCGGGCTGGTGGGAAAGCGGCTGCCGACAGCGTTGCGCGCTTTCCTGCTCACGCTCGCTGTGGTCGACGATCTGCTCGCGATCCTCGTGATCGCGATCGGCTACTCCGACGGCATCGCCGTGCTGTGGCTGCTTGCCGCGGCCGCTGCTGTGCTGCTGTTCTGGGCGCTGCTGCGCCGGGGCATCACCCACCCGCTGGTACTGATCCCGCTCGCACTGCTGGCGTGGGTGCTGCTGCACACATCCGGCGTGCACGCGACGATCGCAGGTGTCGCGCTCGGCCTGCTGGTGCCGATCGCGCACGCCGAACGGTTCGAGCACCGGTGGCGCCCGATCTCCGCGGGCTTCGCGGTGCCGGTCTTCGCGCTGTTCGCCGCCGGCGTCACGGTGGCGCCGAGCGAGCTGCGGGAGGCCGTGGCCGACCCGGTGGCGCAAGGGGTGGTGCTCGGGCTCGTGCTCGGCAAGCCGCTCGGGATCACACTGACCACGTGGCTGGTCTGCCGGTTCCGCGGAGTGTCGCTCGCGCCGGGCCTGCGCTGGGCCGACGTGGCAGCCGTGGGCACCCTGGCCGGCATCGGGTTCACGGTGTCGCTGCTCGTTGCCGGGCTGGCGTACGGCGAGGGCAGCCCGCACGCCGAGCACGCGACGGTGGGCGTGCTCGCGGCCTCGCTGCTCGCCGCCGTGATGGGTGCGACGCTGCTCGCGTGGCGCGGCCGGCGCCACGCCCGGCTCGGCACCGATCAGGACACGTCGGGGATGCCGTAGGGCAGGCGCCGGGTGCGGTTCGCGCGCTCGGTCGCCCGCTCCTCCTGGGCCACCGCCGCGCGGTACTCCCGGTCGCGGCGTGCCACCAGCACCGCCGCGAGGAAGCGCTCGGGGTTCGTGCCCCACGGCGGCGGCGGTGAGACGTACGGCTCGAGCGAGGCGGCGAGCGCCCGCGCCCGTGGCTCCCGGAACGCGGGCGACATCGCCGACGTGCGCGACAGGTGCAGCCGCGCATACAGGGCCAGCTCGTCCGGCAGCCGCCGGATGTCGGCCAGTTCGGCCCATGTGGCCAGGTCCGGTGGCATCAGCAGGGGCGCGAGTGCCTCCTCGGTGCCGCGTACCCGGATCGCGTACGTGCCTGCCAGCAGGTCGCCCAGACGCTTGTCGCGCTTGTTGATGATCGAGGTGATCACCGCGAGACCGCCGAACGTGAGCCAGATCTCGACGACCCCGAGCATCGCGCGAACGAGAGCATGCCGGAATCGGATGGGACCGCCGTCGTCCCTCACCACGCGGAGTCCGGCCGCGAGCTTCCCGGCCGACAGACCACGCGTCAGCGATTCCACCGTGGTGGGCAGCGCCACCATCATCGTCACGGACACCACCACGATGAGAATGCCGAGGTGGGCGGAGTTCTGCACCAGGCGGGACAGCCCGAGCAGCAGCGCGATGCTGGCGGCGGCGTAGATCCCGAGATCGATCAGGCCGCTGAGCAGTCGGTGTGCGACGCCTGCCGGGCGGAGCTCGAGGGCCACTGCCTCCCCGGTGATGACCAGCCCGGCGGCGGCGTGATCCTGCGTGGGCCCGAGCACGCCTCGGGAAGCAGGCCCCGCAGCGGTCGTGGTCATGCCACCAGGTTAGAGCCTGCGCGGACCGTGCAAGACTGGCGCCGTGGATGTGGATGCCTTCGTCGCGGTGCGGTCCTCGCGCTGGGAGCGACTGCGTGAGCTCACCCGCTCGCGGCGCATCACCGGGCCGGAGGCCGACGAGCTGATCGGCCTCTACCAGGCCACCGCCACCGACTACTCGCGGGTACGCACGTCCGCGCCCGACCCCACCGTGGTCACCCGCCTCTCCACCCTGCTCTCGCGCGGCCGAAGCCTGATCGCGGGCGCGCACGAGCCCGGCTGGAGCGACGTCGCACGCTTCTTCCTGTTGTCGGTACCCGCCGCCTTCTATCGCGTGCGCTGGTGGACGGTCGCGATGATGGTCGCGTTCGTGGCGATCAGCGTCGCCACCGGGTGGTGGACCTACAGCAACCCCGAGCTGCTCGCCCAGATGGGCACACCGTCGCAGCGCCAGAGCTACGCCGAGGAGGCGTTCGCCGCCTACTACTCCACCTACGAACCGGGACTGTTCGCCACCCAGGTGTGGACCAACAACGCCTGGATCGCGGCCCGCGCGATCGCTCTCGGTCCCACCGGCATCGGCCCGATCTACCTGCTCGTGGCCAACGCGATGGCGATCGGGCAGGCCGGCGCGCTGCTCGCGGAGTTCGACATGCTCGAGGTGTTCTTCGGGCTGATCCTGCCGCACGGGCTGCTCGAGCTCTCCGGCATCTTCATCGCGTGCGGCGCCGGGCTGAAGCTGTTCTGGACCTGGGTCAGTCCCGGGCCGCGGACCCGTGGTCGTGCGCTGGCCGAGGAGGGCCGGGCCCTGATCTCGCTCGTCATCGGGCTCACGGTGTTGTTCCTCGTCTGCGGCCTCATCGAGGGCTACGTCACGCCGTCCGACCTCCCGTCCGGGATCAAGATCACGATCGGCGCCCTCGCCCTCGCTGCCTACTGGACCTACACGCTCGTGCTCGGCCGGATCGCAGCCCGCCACGGCGAGACCGGCGACATCCGCGCCGACCACGCCGAGGACACCGTGGCCATGGCCGGCTGACGGCCGCCCCCACCCCGATTTCACTGACGAAACGCCCCCACCCCGATTTCACTGACGATTCGAGATCCTGGGGCTGGCCGTCTCTCGCGCGAGGCCGTGACGTGTCGTCAGTGAAATCGGGGGCTTGACGTCTCGTCAGTGAATTCGCGGTCTGGGGGACCTGGGAGGGCGTCAGAGCCGGCCAGCGGCCTTGAGGGCGAGATAGGTGTCGGCGAGGGCGGGCGCGAGGTCGTCGGGCAGCCGCTCGATCACCTCGACACCCGCACGGCGGAGCTCGCCCACCACGCCGTGGCGCTCGAGGCCGGCGCGCTCGGCGGCGGCCGCGTCGAACAGGCTCGCCGTGGTTTCCCGATTCGTGCGCAGCGCCTCGGCCTCGGGATCGGTCGCCGAGGCGACGACGACCTGGTGATCGCCGGCGAGGGTCGCCGCGACCTGCACCAGCCCGGTCTCGATCGAGCTCGCCTCCACGGCGGTGACCAGCACCACCAGCGCACGCTGTGACAGCCGGTCTCGCACCAGCTGGGCGACCAGCGTCCAGTCCGGTTCGACCAGCTGGGGGTGCACGGGGGCGACGGCGGCGGCCATGGTGGACATCACGGCCGCCGAGTGCGTGCCGCTCACACGGGCACGCACACCCTGATCGACCGCGACCAGCTCGACCCGGTCGCCCGCACGCGTCGCCAGGGCCGTGAGCAGCAGGGACGCCTCGATCCCGGCCTCGAGGCGGGGAGCGTCACCCAGGCGGGCCGCCGAGAGCCGGGACGTGTCGAGCACGATCAGTACGCGGCGGTCGCGCTCGGGGCGCCAGGTCCGCACCACCATCTCCTGGCGGCGGGCCGTGGCGCGCCAGTCGATCGCCCGCACGTCGTCGCCGATCACGTACTCGCGCAGCGAGTCGAACTCGGTGCCGGGTCCGCGCACGTTGACGGCGCTGCGACCGTCCATCTCGCGCAGCCGGGCTAGCCGGGAGGGCAGGTGCCGACGGGAGCGGAACTCCGGCAGCACCCGGAGCGTCCCGGGGGTCTCCACCGACCGCTGCCGTGCCGCGATCCCGAGCGGGCCGACCGCCCGGATCGTCACACGGTGGGGGAGCAGGTCGCCTCGACGTGCCGGCAGTAGCGGCGTGCTGACCCGGCGCGCCTCGCCCGGCCGGATGTCCAGGTCGTGCCGGTTGCGCTCGGCGCCGGCGGTGGGCTGCCACGCGTCACGGACCACGCCGCGCAGCCGCCGGGTGCCCTCGTTGACCAATGTGAGCGTGGACGTGGCGGGTTCGGTGAGCCGCACCGACCCCATCTGCCCGCGTGTGATCGTCACCCGCCGCGGCGAGGCGGCAAGGGCGGCGTCGAGCACCACGACCACGAGCCATATCAGCACCCAGGTGCCGACGGTCGCCATCTGCGGTAGCAGCAGCACGGGCACCAGGCCCAGCGCTGCCAGCGCGACGGCTCGCCACGTGATCGCCATCTCTGCTCGGGTCCCCGGGTCAGCGCGGTACGGGGACGGTGGCGAGCACGCCCTCGAGCACCGAGCCGGTGCTGACGCCCTCGAGCTCAGCCTCCGCGCGCAGCTGCACGCGGTGACGCAGCGTGGGGAGAGCGAGCGACTTCACGTCGTCGGGGGTCACGTAGGTGCGACCGGTCAACCAGGCCCAGGCACGCGACGTGGCGAGCAACGCCGTCGCGCCTCGCGGCGAGACACCCAACGACAGCGATGGCGAGGACCGGGTCGCGCGGCAGATGTCCACGATGTAGCCCAGCACCTCGGGCCCGACCTGGACACCACGCACCTCTGCGCGCGCCTGTGCGAGATCCTCGGGACCGGCGACCGGCTGCACGCCTGCGGCATCGAGATTGCGGGGGTCGAAGCCGTCGCTGTGTCGCTGCAGCACGCCGATCTCGTCGGCCCGCTCGGGCAGCGGCAGCACCAGCTTGAGCAGGAACCGGTCGAGCTGGGCCTCGGGCAACGGGTACGTGCCCTCGTACTCGACCGGGTTCTGGGTCGCGATCACCACGAACGGGTCCGGCAGCATCCGTGGCGTGCCGTCGACGCTGACCTGCCGTTCCTCCATCGCCTCCAGCAGCGACGCCTGGGTCTTCGGCGGCGTGCGGTTGATCTCGTCGGCGAGCATGAGGTTCGTGAACACGGGACCCTCACGGAACGAGAACTCCGAGGTGCGCGCGTCGTAGACCAACGAGCCGGTCACGTCGCCGGGCATGAGGTCGGGTGTGAACTGCACCCGCTTCATCTCGAGGTCCAGCGACGCGCCCAGGGTGCGCACCAGCAGCGTCTTGGCGACTCCGGGCACGCCCTCGAGCAGCACGTGTCCCCGGCACAGCAGCGCGATCACCAGCCCGGTGACCGCGGCATCCTGCCCGACGACGGCCTTCGCCACCTCGCTGCGCAGGCTCGCCAGCCGCGTGCGTGCCTCCGAGCCCGGTCCCTCCTCGGGCGGCAGCTCGGGTTGGGCAAGCTGCTCCGGTGCGCTTTGCTGGACCGGCGGCTGCTGGGGTGCTGCGCCGTACCCAGGCGCCTGCTGGCCTGGTGCAGCGCCCTGGTGGGGGTCAGCCGACTGACCGTAGCCGTACGGCTGCTGCTGGCCGTAGCCGTACGACTGTTGCTGGCCGTAGCCGTAGGGCTGCTGCGGCGCGTTGTCGGAGGGCTGTGGGGGCTGGTACGGCTGTGTCATGCGCGCTGAACCTCGCTTTCCAGGGTGTCGAGTGCGTGGGCGAGAGAGCCGAGGCTCTCGTCGTCGGTCGGTGGTGGCCCGTACAGGACGTCGGTGATCGCGTCGGGACTGCGGCCGCTGGCGCGGGCCAGAGCCTCGACGACCGGGTCGGGGCCGGCGGGGCTCGGCAGGCCGACCCGGCCGGCCACCCGCGCGACGAACCCGGCCCGGAGCGCGGAGGCGGCGTGGGCGTGTGCGCCGGCCCTGCGGTACAGGCGCCCGCGCCCGCGAGTGGTCTCGGAGGCCTTGACCTCCACCGGCAGCGGCTCCACCACGACCGGGCCGAGGAGACGCCCGCGCCACAGCACGAGCGCGACGCCCACGAGGAACAGCATCACGATCGTCGGCCCCGGGAGCGGGAACTGGTCCAGCAGCGACTCGGAGCCGAAGGTGTCGCTCGGGTCCGGGAGGTACCAGACCACTCGGTCGTGTGCCCCGAGCGAGCGGAACACGAGCGCGGCGTTGCCCGCGGTGGCGAGGCCCTCGTTCGAGAGCATCCAGCTGTCGGTGAGCACGCGCCAGGACTGCTCGCCCTCGGTCCACGAGGCGTAGAGCGCGCCGCCGTCGGTGGTGAAGCACCCCTCGACGTCGCCGCTGACCACCGCGCCACCCGCCGTGATCGACTCGGCGGCGACCGCGTGCTCGTCGCTGCAGTCGACCACATGGTTCGTGCGCGAGGCGTACCCCTCGAGCTCGATGCGGTCCGTCAGGGCTTCGAGCGAGCCACTGCGCAGACCCACCAGCACGATATCGGCGTCGACCTGAGCGATGGCCTCCTGCTGCACCTCGCGCAGCGCATCCGGGTTCAGCACCAGCAGCGTGCTGCCAGCCTCCGCCTCCGCGATCGCGGCGGACGTGGTGCGCACGTACGTGACGTCGACACCCTGCTCACGGAGCACCTGGGCTGTGGCGCGCGCACCGTCCGGTTCCGGGTTGTCCGGCGCGAGCGGGTCCGCGGACGTCCGCGTCTGGGTGAGCTGCGAGACGATCACCGCCACGACGAGCAGCACCAGGATGCCGACCGTGACGACGACGCCGCGTCGGCGCCCCGCCGGGGTATCGCCGTCGGGCGCCTGGTCGCCCGCGGCGCGGCCACGGGCGACGATCGTGGGAGCGGGACTGCTCATCGCGGTGCCACCAGCTCGCCCTCGGCGAGCACACCGGTACGCGACGGACGGGTCCGACCGACCTGCCGGTCGACGTCCCCGAGCCAGGCATCATCGGCGGCGGTCGGCACGAGATCGCCGTAACAGACGCCGTCGAACACCTCGGCCGCACGGCGCAGGTCGGCGGCGCACGGTGCGAGCCGTGCCCCCGCCGCGACGGCGGCCTCGTGTGCGGTGCGGCCGCGGCGGTCCTCGAGCACGGCGCGCTCGTCGAGCGAACGGACGATCGCCCGATAGCGCTCGAGCACCGCGAGCGCGTAATCGCCCGCCGCGGCAGCGGCATCAGCGGCGGACCGCAGCATCGCAGAGGTGCGGTCGTCGTCGTCCAGCACCTCGACGCTGCCCTGCTGTGCGCGCAGCCGGCGGCGGCGGATCGGGCCCCCGATCAGCAACGCGATCCCGACGATCACCGCGATCACGAGCAGCACGATCAGCGGCATGAGCACCGGCCCGAGGGTCGAGTTCGAGTCCATCAGGCGCTCCCACAGGTCGCTCAACCACCGCAGGAACCTGTCCCACAGGCTCGGGGCGTCGTTGTAGATCGCCTTGGCCAGCTCACGCTCCGCCCAGTCGCGCGCCTCGTCCGCGTCCGGCGTCAGCGGCGGCTCCCGCGGGACCAGACGCCCCAGCACCGACACCTCAGGCGCCCCCGGACGCCGCCGCTGCGAGCTCGGTGTCCAGACCCTCGCGCCGGATGCGGATATCGATGTAGAGCAGCGCGATCACGCCGGCCACGAACGGCGTGGTGACCGCCGCGGCAACGATCGTTCCGACGAGCTGAGCGACGGTCATGCCCGTGAGCCCGCCGACCACCTGCCCCAGCATCCCGATCGGTGCGGAGACCACGCCGGCGACCACGGCCACGAGGATCATCGTGAGCAGGTAGATGCCGGTGATCCGCCAGAACGAGGTCTTGGTCAGCTGCCAGGAGCGGCGCAGCGCCGTGATGGCGCCCGCCCGCTCGAGCACGAGCACCGGGGTGGCGAGCACCGTGGCGATGACGACGAACAGCATCGCGGCGAGACCGGCCAGCAGCCCGAGCAGCATCAGCCCGAGCGTCAGCCCCAGCTCACCCGCGAGTCCGGCGAGCAGCGCGGGGACCAGGCACAGGAGCATCGCGGCCGCAGCCATGACGCTGATCAGCAGGGTGAGGCCCAGCAGCTTCAGCAGCTGTGGGCGCACCAGCCGCCACAGCTCACCGAGCGGGAGCTTGCGGCCGATCACGGACTGGCTGACGCTGTGGATGAGCACGCCGTTCAGCGCCGTGGTGACGACGAAGCTCACCACGCTGCTCGCCAGGCTCGGCAGCAGCGAGGCACTCAGCGTGCCGTACAGCTCGTCGAGGTCCTGGGCGGTCGGGTCGACCGACCCCGCCCACCGGTTGAGCTCCTCCGAGAGCCCCCAGGTGAGTGCGCCCTGGATGATCGTGACCACCGCGACGACGATCGCCGCGAGGCCGAACATGACGGCCGGGTTCGCACGGATCGCCTTGAACGCGCCGTCGTAGATCTCGCCGAGCGTCAAGGGGCGCAGCGGGATGATCCCGGGCTGGGCGACCGCGAACATCGGGTTCTGCTGAGGGGCTCCGTACTGGCCGTATGCCGCGGGGCCGGGCGCTCCGTAGCTCGGGACCTGGGGCGCGTCGCCCCAGCCGGACCCCTGCCGGTGCTCCTGGTCGCCGCCTTCGGGCGGCGGCATCGGTGTGCTCACTGTTCCCCTTGCTCGCCTCGCTCCACGTCCTCGCGCGCGACCATCCTTGCACGCGCACCGCGCGCCCCCCGGCGTTGCCGCACCACTCGACTCGCTTCCTGGTGCGACGATAGGGCCATGAGCCCACGCGTCTTGGTTGTCGATGACGACGCCGCGCTGTCGGAGATGATCGGCATCGTCCTGCAGTCGGAGAACCTCGAACCGGTCTTCTGCTACGAAGGCACCACCGCTCTGGAGGCGTTCAGATCCAGTCAGCCCGACCTCGTGCTGCTCGATCTGATGCTTCCCGGCATCGACGGCATCGAGGTGTGCGGCCAGATCCGGGCTGAGTCGGGCGTCCCGATCATCATGCTCACCGCCAAGAGCGACACGACCGACGTGGTGCAGGGGCTGGAGGCAGGCGCCGACGACTACATCGCCAAGCCGTTCAAGCCCAAGGAGCTGGTCGCGCGGATCCGGGCGCGGCTGCGCCGCCATGACGACCCTGACACCGAACGACTGCTGATCGGCGACCTCGTCATCGACGTGGCCGGGCACCGTGTGACACGCGCCGACGAGGCCATCAACCTCACCCCTCTGGAGTTCGACCTGATGGTGGCGCTGGCGCGCAAGCCCTGGCAGGTGTTCTCCAGGGAGGTGTTGCTCGAGCAGGTGTGGGGCTACCGGCATCAGGCCGACACCCGCCTCGTCAACGTGCATGTGCAGCGGCTGCGGGCCAAGGTGGAGCAGGACCCGGAGAACCCCGAGGTCGTCGTGACGGTACGCGGTGTCGGCTACCGGGCCGGAGCCCCGCCGACGAGATGAGCACCGGTGGCTGAGGAGTCCGCTGCCGGGCCGTCGGTGCCGGATCGGCTGCGGCGCTGGGGCCGCTTGACCTGGCGGCGTGCGAAGGTGCGCCTCCGGGTGCTCGCCCGCGCGTGGCGCCGGTCGCTGCGGGTGCGGGTGTCGGTGACGACCGTCGCCGTCGGACTGGTGGCGCTGCTCACCCTGGGAGCCGCACTGTCGGGTCAGGTGCGGGACTCGCTGTATGACGCGCGGGTCGACGAGGTGCTCACCGATGCCGCCGTGCGCGCCGACGTGGCCCAGAGCGCGTTCGACTCCTCCAACGCCGCGCGGCAGCAGGACGTGCAGCAGCTGATCAACGACATCGTCGGTTCATTGGAGATCACGTCCGGTGCGGAGGGCGTGCTGCTGCTGCGCTCACCCGACCAGCCGAGCCAGTTCCCTGAGGTCTCGCCCGACGACCTGCGCCCGCTGATCGACGACGACCTGCGCGAGGCCGTCCGCGAGGAGTCGCTGCAGATGTGGCAGCCGGTGGGGATTCCCAGCGGCGGGCGGACCAACCCTGGCGTGGTCATCGGGACCCCGGTCACGCTGCCGATCGCCGGTGAGCACGAGCTCTACTTCGTGTACTCCTTCGCCGAGGAGCAGGCCACGCTCGATCTGGTGCAGCGCGTGCTGCTCGTGGGGGCGGTGGCACTCGTGCTGCTCCTGCTGGTGATGGCGTGGTACCTCACCAAGCAGGTCCTCAGCCCCGTGCAGCAGGCTGCGAAGACCGCAGGGCGCCTGGCCGACGGGATGCTTGACGAACGGATGGAGGTCCGTGGCGTCGACGAGCTCGCTGTGCTCGCCCGCTCCTTCAACGAGATGGCGCAGAGCATCCAGGACCAGATCGAGCGACTCGCCCACCTCTCACGGATGCAGCAGCAGTTCGTCTCCGACGTCTCGCACGAGCTGCGGACACCGCTCACCACGATCCGGATGGCGAGCGAGGTGCTGAACACCGCACGCTCGGAGTTCGGCCCGACCGAGGCGCGGTCGGCCGAACTTCTCGCCACCCAGCTCGACCGGTTCGAGTCGCTGCTCGCGGACCTGCTGGAGATCTCGCGGTTCGACGCCGGAGCAGCCACCCTCGAGGTCGAGGAGACCGATGCGCGCGTGGTCGTCGAGCGTGTCATCGACATCGTGGAGCCGCTTGCCGAGCAGCACGGCTCCAGCATCCTGCGTGTGCTGCCCTCGGACCCGGTGCAGGTGGACATGGACAGCCGTCGTATCGAGCGGGTGCTGCGGAACCTGTTGGTGAACGCCGTGGAGCACGGCGAGGGTGAGCCGATCGACGTGCAGATGGCGGCCGATCGACGTGCGGTCTCGGTGGTGGTGCGCGACCACGGCATCGGCATGACACCCACCGAGGCCGAGCGCGTCTTCGATCGCTTCTGGCGCGCCGATCCAGCGCGCCGCCGCACGCTCGGCGGAACCGGGCTGGGGCTCGCGATCTCGCTTGAGGACGCCCGCTTGCACGGGGGAACCCTCGAAGCCTGGGGGTCGCCGGGCGAGGGCGCTGCGTTCCGGCTCACGCTCCCGCTGCGTGCCGGCCTGACCGTGCGGGAGCACCCGCTCGATCTGAGGCCCCACCGCGAGGACGTCGAGCCCGAGGTGCCACGCGACCCTGCCGGTCCGCACGCGCTCCCGGACGACTTCATGGCGGAGGTGAGCGAATGAGGCGTCGAGCGTGCGCGCTGGCCGTGCTGATGGTGACGGTGATGACGGGGTGCCTGGCGCTGCCGACCGATGGCAGCATCCAGCAGGGTTTCGATGCGCCTCCTGTTGACAGCGGACTGGAGCTCGTCGCGCCTGGTCCTGCTGACGACGTGCCGCCCGAGGACATCGTGCAGGGGTTCCTGCTCGCCTCCAGTTTCGGCCTGGGCGACGACTTCGGGCGCGCGCGCGAGTTCATGACCGCCGCCGGCGCCTCGCAGTGGAACGCCCTCGACGGCGTGATCATCTACTCCGACGCCGTGCCGCTCGAGGTGACGCTCGATCCCGAGGTGCCGGGCGCCGTCGGGCGTTCGGTGACGGTGCGTGCCACGGTCGCGGCGACCGTGGCACCCGACGGGACCTACACCGAGGCCGCGCCCGGCACCGAGCAGGAGTTCCACTACCAGCTGGTGCAGATCGTCGGCGACCAGTGGCGGATCAGTCAGCTCGGTTCCGGCGTGCTGATGAGCGAGGTGACGTTCGGCACCCAGTACCGGGAGGTGCCGATCTACTTCCTCAGCGGTGACGACGAGCCGCGGCTCGTTCCCGACCTGCGCTGGTTGCCGCGTTCGCGGACCGTGACCAACTCGGTACGCGCGCTGCTCGGTGGTCCTGCTGACTGGCTCACCTCGCCGGCCGTGGTCACCGCGTTCCCCGGCGGCACGAGCCTGGCGCTGGAGGGCGTGGCGATCGACGACCGGGTGGCCACGGTGTCACTCAGCTCCGAGTTCCTCACAGCGAGCCCCGCCGACCGCGCCTACGCGCAGAAGCAGCTCGCGGAGACCTTGCGACAGCTCGGCCAGGTCAACCGGGTGCAGATCAGCGTGGACGGCAATGTGCTGCCGATCGAGGAGGAGCTGGCGCCGATCGGGACCACGCCGGTGCCGGTGCGCGGCCCGGTGGTGATCCGTGACGGCGCTCTGAGCGTGCTCAGCGGCAGCAGTCTCAGCGAGCTCGCCGGTGGGCACACGGTCCCCGAGGGGTTGGGCTCGATCGCGCTGCCGTACGAGCCGGGCGCGATCGTGGGACTGGTCGACTCGCGCTCGCTGGTCGCTCTCAGCGAAGGCGGGGGTGAGCCGACCGCGCTGCTGCCGGTGGACGAGCAGATACTCGCGCCTTCTTACGACGTGCATGGCTGGGTCTGGACCGGGCCGACCGGGGCGGGCTCGAACACCGGCGCGCTCGAGGTGGTGCATCCGCTGACCGGGGCGACCGCGTCGGTGCCTGTGCCGGATCTCGCCGGAGCCGACGTGGTCGCGCTGCGTGTCAGTCGCGAGGGTGCCCGGATCACGTACGCCGTCCGCACGAACGATGCGGTCGTGGTGGCGGTCGCGGCGATCGAACGCGACGCGGGCGGGCGCCCGGTCGCGGTCTCCCAGGGCCAACCGATCGGGGCGCCGCTCACGAACGTGCGCGAGCTCATGTGGGTGGACGACGTGGAGATCGCGGTGCTGGGGGCGGACAGCAGCGGCGACGTGACCGTGAGGCTCCTCGGTGTCGGTGGGCAGACCGCACCGTTGCCCTCGGTCGAGGGCGCGATCTCGATCGCCGCCGGCGACGGCCGTCGCGAGCTCTACCTCGCCACGCAGGAGGGCGACCTCTACGGCCGCAGCGGCAACGGGTGGCGGCGTATCGACGGGGGTGCCGAGTCACCCGCGTTCTCCGGGTGATCCACAGGTGCAGCCCGATGCACCGCTGTCCACAGCACCCCTCCGCGTGCCCAGCGCCGGTGGGTGGGGCGCGGTGATGCTGGGCGGATGAGTCGCAGCTCTCGGCACGGTGAGCTCCGCGGCGTGGCCCGGGCGTTCGGCCGGCTGGTGCTGCCGCAGGAGTGCGCGGGCTGCGGGCGTCCCGATCGGGTGCTGTGCCGCCGCTGTCGCGCGCTGTTCGGGGAGCCGCAGCGCTGCGAGGAGCTCACGCAGCACCTGGCCGGGTCGCAGGATCCGCCGGTGGCACCGCTGCCGACGTGGGCACTCGCGACATACGCGGGGCCGGTCCGCCACACCGTGCTCGCGTGGAAATCCGGCGGCCGCCCGGATCTCACGGGACCGCTCACGGCCGAGATGGCGCGTGCTGCCACCGTGGTCTCGCCGATCGAGAGCCCGACGGCGCCCGGTCCCGTTCTTGTGGTGCCGGCACCCTCCGGTGCCGCTCGCCGCAGGGCGGGCAGGTTCGTGGTCGGGGATCTCGCCGACGCGTTCGGTCGTGCCGTAGCGGGGGTCAGCGACGGGCCGGTCGCTGTCGTGGACCTGTTGCGTCGCCGTTCCGGGAGCGGACACCTGCTCGGCGCTGCGGCGCGCAGCCGCGACCGGGCACAGGCAGTGCGCTGCCAGCAGCGGTTGTCGCCCGGCACGGTCTGTCTGCTGGTGGACGACGTGGTCACGACCGGTGCCACGCTCGCCGCATGCCGGGCCGCGCTGGAGGAGTCCGGCGCGATCGTCGCCGCGGCGTTCGCGCTCGCTGTGACCGCGCCGCCCGGGTCGGGGGTCATCGAATTGTCTGCTGTGAGCAAAGAAACCCAGCGAACACTCAGGTCGGTGGACTAGCGTCGAGTCATGATCCCGATCCCGCCCCGAGCCGATCGGCCGGGGGAGTGGGAGGTGATGCCCCGACCGCCAGAGCCGCGCGGGTGGGCCGTGCGGTGACCGACTCGCCGCGGTCGATCTCCGATCGCGGCACGAGGCACACGGAGGATCTGGATCACTATGGAGATCGTGGTCGTCAGCCGACACACCGAGGTACCCGAGCGTTTCCGCAGGCATGTGGAGAACAAGCTCGCGAAGGTAGGGCAGTTGCAGCCCTACGCCCAGCGCGTCGACGTCGAGGTCACGCACGAGGCGAACCCACGCATGGCCGAGGTGGCCGAACGCGTGGAGCTCACCCTGCGTGCCAAGGGGCCGATCGTGCGGGCGGAAGCGAGTGCTTCCGACCGCTACGCCGCGCTCGACCTCGCCACGGCCAAGCTCTTGGAGCGGTTGCGCCGGCACCAGGACCGGCGCAAGTCCCGCCACCACGGGCGGGGTGATCACCACGAGCACCTCGCTGCGATACCCGAACCGGTCCCGCTCGAGGAGACCAACCCCGAGGACGAGAGCCGCGAACCGTTGGAGCCGGGTGTCGCCGTCGAGCAGCAGTTGGGCGACTCGCCCGTAGTCATCCGGCAGAAGGTCCATGACACCGAGCCGATGACGGTCGATGACGCGGTCGCCGAGATGGAGCTCGTGGGGCACCCGTTCTTCCTCTTCATCGAATCCGAGTCCCACCAGCCCGCCGTCGTGTATCGGCGCACGGG
>NZ_JBMDXJ010000289.1:0-11146 GCF_048594945.1 Pseudactinotalea sp.
ACGTCCAGAACCAGGACGTGCTGCTGTTCATCGACAACATCTTCCGGTTCACGCAGGCCGGTTCCGAGGTGTCGACCCTGCTGGGCCGGATGCCGTCCGCCGTCGGTTACCAGCCCAACCTGGCCGACGAGATGGGTCAGCTCCAGGAGCGGATCACCTCCACGCGCGGTCACTCGATCACCTCGCTGCAGGCGATCTACGTGCCGGCCGACGACTACACCGACCCGGCGCCGGCGACGACGTTCGCGCACCTCGACGCGACCACGAACCTCTCCCGTGACATCGCCTCGCGTGGTCTGTACCCCGCGGTGGACCCGCTGGCCTCGACCTCCCGCATCCTCGACCCGCGCTACGTGGGCGAAGACCACTACCGTGTGGCGAACCAGGTCAAGTCGATCCTGCAGAAGAACAAGGAGCTGCAGGACATCATCGCGATCCTCGGTGTCGACGAGCTGTCCGAAGAGGACAAGATCACGGTCAACCGCGCGCGCCGCATCGAGCAGTTCCTGTCACAGAACACCTACATGGCGGAGAAGTTCACCAGCGTGCCAGGCTCCACCGTGCCGCTCACCGAGACGATCGAGGCGTTCGACAAGATCGCCAACGGCGAGTACGACCACGTCACCGAGCGCGCGTTCTTCAACATCGGTGGCCTCGACGACCTCGAGCGCAACTGGGACAAGATCCAGAAGGAGCTTGGCTGACGTGCCGCTCAACGTCGAGGTCGTCGCGCCGGACCGCGTCCTCTGGGAGGGTGAGGCCAGCGCTGTGAGCGCGCCCGCAGCCGACGGCTCGATGGGTGTGTTGGCCGGTCACCAGCCGGTGCTGTCCGTGCTGCGGCCCGGCCGCGTGATCGTGACGCCGCTGCAGGGTGAGTCGGTCGAGCTCGAGGTCGATGGCGGCTTCTTCTCGGTCGACCACGACCAGGTGACGATCGTTCTCGACGCCTCGGCTGCTGCCGGGCTGGACTCCATCGGCTGACACGCCATGCCAGCAGCGTTCGTCATCGTCCTGGTGGTGACGCTGCTCGTCCTCGGGCTGGTGCTGCTGTTCCTGTGGCGGCTGCGGTCGATCGCTGCGCGGGTGGGGTCGTTCCAGTGCGCGCTGCGCACCGGCGCGCGGTGGGTTCCAGGGATCGCGAGCTACACGCGCGAGGCGCTGGTCTGGTACGACGTGGTGTCGCTGTCGCGGCATCCCCGGCACGTCTGGGACCGTGATGACCTGGTGATCCTCGAGCGTTCGGTGCGGCCCGGTCCGGTGCGCGACGGCGTGGTGGTGGAGGCGCGCTGCACGCATCACGCGCAGCCGGTCGAGATCGCGGCCGCGCCCGCCGCGTTCGACGGGCTGGCCGCGTGGCTCGAGGCTGCGCCCCCGGGCGCGCGCAGTAGCAGCGTCATCTGAGAACGGTGCCACCGGGGGAGCGGACGAAGCCCTCGTGGCGGACCTGCCAGTCCGCAGGAAACCCAGGCTGTGCCGGACCGTCGTCCCATCCCGCCGCCATCAGGCCGAGCGCGGCCAGCAGGCCGCCGTTGCCCGGCAGGTAGGCCGGCAGCCGTTCGTCCTGCCGATTGTGCCCGTTGGGTCCGTGCTCGTTCTTGGCGACCGGGGCGAGGAGGCCGTCGACGGCATCCTCCGGCCTGTGCAGTCGGCTCGCCGTCATCGCGATCACCGGGTAGTCCCAGCCCCATGTCGACGCCCAGTCCCAGTCCGCCAGCACCCGGTCGAGCGTGCGGCTGGCGACGTCCGGGTCGACCATGTCCACGGGGGGCACCACGCCGTAGGCCGCCAGCATCGACGGGTGGTCGGTGCGGATCGTCCAGGGGTCGACGCCGATCGCTGTGAGCTCACCGTCGCGCGTGAGCGGGCGGATCAGGCCGTCGGCGACCGCAGTCCAGGAGGCGGGGACCTGCAGGCTGAGCTCCTCGTGCCAGCGCCGCGCAACGAGCAACGCCCACCGCCAGTAGGCGAGCTCGAAGGTGGGATCCGTCACGCGCGCCCGCATGGCGCCGTAGCTCTCCTGCGCAGGCACCAGCGGCGGGCCGAGCCCGAATCCGCCGTGCGGGCGCGGCTCGGCGATGTCGGCCATGAAGTCCGCGGTCGCCGTGACGAGCGGAGCCCACCGGAGGCGCAACTCGTCGGCGCGCGCGTGCCGGTCGGCCGCGCGGTGAGCACGGATCACGAGCTCGGCGAGGTGGATCGGGTGTGGCTGCTGCCAGAGCAGGAAGGTCCCGATCTCGCTCGGGCTCTCACGCCCCTCGGGACCGACCTGTTTGGGCCACCTGGCGCCGTCGTACCCCTGGCGCTGCGCGGTGTCGCGGGCACTCTCGAGGATCGTGGCGTACCAGTCGAGGCTGGCCTCGATGAGTTCGGGGCGGCCCCAGAGCGCGAAGTGCGCGACGTGCCACCAGTGCATCTCGAGGTGCACCTTGCCGCGCCAGGAGTTGGTCAGCAGCCCTGTCTCCGACGGCGGCAGCGCCGCCGCGCAGTTGATGCGCGTGAGGTACTGCGACAGCACCGCCCGCCGCTCCAGCTCCGCGGCACGGGGGTCGTCGACGTCGCCGAGGTCCAACGCAGCTCCGGAACGCCAGAACGCTGGCCATGCCTGGCTGCTGGCGTCGAGCACCTCCTGTGCCGTGAGCGGGGGCGGCTCGTTCACGCCCGGCTCGCCCTCGCAGAGCTCGACCACCAGTCGCAGCGGCTCCGCCAGCGGCGGCACGACGGTGAGCTCGTGCGCACCCGTGCGTTCGACCTCGGCGTTGGTGGTGATCCAGGCGGTCCAGCGGGTCGCGTCGAGCTTCCGGTCCACCCGCCAGCGGTGCAGGCCGGTGGCGGGGTCGTCGGTCAGGGCGGCCACGCCGGTAGTGTGCGCCTGCGGCGAGGCCCAGTCGTCGGCCAGGGCCCAGGACTCCGAGCCGTACGGGAACGCCAGCCGAACCGGCCATCCGGTCCCCGAGACCACGGCGAGGGCGTCCCGGGTCGGATGCACCGCCGTCGTCACCGTGACCACCCGAGCGTGCTCGGGCGCGCGGAAGGAGCTGGTGAGGATCCCGGTCCACAGATCGAGGTCCTGAGCGAGGTCGCCGAGCCCGGTGATGGGTGTCGCCGTCACGAATCCGATCCGCGCCAGCTGCAGTCGGTGCGGGTTGTTGCGCAGCCACTCCTCGGCCTCGTTGCCTCGCACCTCGCCGATGCCCGGTTCGCGTGGGGTGAGGTCGACGTAGGGTCGCGGACCCCGCGTGGTCTCGTAGCGGCGCTCGGTCTCGGAGAGGTGGTACGTCCGGGGCGGGGGAGTGCTGTGCCATCCCCACTGGCTCATCGTGCCCAGCAGTGTGCCGGTGGCGCCGCGGTAGCGGTGTGGGTGGGCCTGCGGGTAGGTCTGCAGCCCGGTCACGTCGGCGGCGAAGCCGAGCGAGCCGTTACCGAGCTGCAGCGGCCACTGCGGCAGCACCTCGCGCACTCGCGGGCGGTGGCGCGCCACCAGCGCCTCGCGGTCGATCGGTTGCGTGGTGCCGCTCACGCGATGGCCTGCTCCGCCTGCTCGATCCAGCTCTGCGCCGCCTCGGCCGGTGTGAGGTTGCCGAACACGACCTCGCTCAGCAGCCGCGTGGTGATGCCTGCGACCTCGGTGGAGCCCGCAGGACCGATGACGAGCTGCTGCAGGTCCTTGCCACTCTGGTAGTCGATGTAGTCCACCTCGGCCTGCTCGCGGTCGTTCAGCTCGGGTGCGATCGCCTCCCGGATCGCTGCGCTGGTGGGCACGCCGCGGTCGGTACGGGTGATCGCGGCCGCCTCCGGTGAGGTGAGGAGGAAGGAGATCAGCGCGGCGGCCTGCTCGGGGTGCGCCGAGCGTGCCGAGATCGCGTAGTACTGCGAGGACTGCAGCCACAGACCGGGCTGGGGCGTCTCGCCGGGAAGGTCGAGCAGGAGCAGGTCCGCGCCGGATGCGTCCGACATCGAGGCCAGCGCGTTGCTCCAGGTCAGCATCATCGCGGCGCGACCGGTGCCGAGCAGAGTCTGCTCGTTGGGCAGGCCGTCCATCTCGGTGAGGACGGTCGCGGGCGGTGCCGCACCGGTCTCGGTCATGCGCTTGCTGGTCTCGAACAACGCGGCGAGGGTCTCGACATCGAGCCCCAGCTGCCCGTCGGGCGTGTAGAGCGCCTCGCCCCGCTGACGCGCCCAGCAGTCGATCGAGTCGTGCGTGAGCGTGCCGGCGGAGCCGTAGACGCCGTCGGGCGTGGCGGCGGAGATCCGCTCGGCGATGTCCTCGAACTCCTCCCAGGACCAGGTCCGGTCGTCGGGGAGCTCCACGCCCGCCTGTTCGAAGACCTCAGGGTTGGTCAGGACAGCGAGTGCGTTGACACCGGTCGTCGCGGCGTACTGCACGCCCTCGACCTGCCCGTTGGTCACGGTGGTCTCGTCCATGCTCGAGAGGTCGAGCACTCCGGCGACCTCGCCGAGATCGAGCAGCGCCTCGCGCTGCGCATACTCGGCGACGTACGCGCCGCCCAGGGTGATGACGTCGGGTGCGTCATCGGCCGCCGTCTGGGTGGCGAGCCTGTTGAAGTACGCCGAGAACTCGGCGGGCTCGGTGGTGACGGCGATGTCGGCGTGCTCGGCACGGAAGAGCTCGAGCGCCGCCTCGGTCATCTCGTGCCGTGGCGTGCTGCCCCACCAGGCGAACCGAATCGCGGTGCCACCCTCACCGGCCTCGGTGCCGCCTCCGGACGGGCTGCCGCCGCGTGAGCAGCCGGCGAGACCTGCCACGGCCGCGCCGCCCAGCGCGGTGAGGAGGAGGGTGCGGCGAGACATCGTCGACATGGACGCTCCAGATCGTTCGTCGTTGAAAGGGTTCACATCCGTGATCAGTCAAGCACGGGCTCCGCGTCGGCGTCCGAGGTTGCCGTGCCTTGCCGCTCGTCCTCGGACGGCACGACGGCGTCTCGCGCGCATCCCGGGCAGTAGCATCGATGACCGATGCGTATCGTCGTTGCGGACTGCTCGGTCGACTACTCGGGTCGGCTCAGCGCTCACCTTCCCCTTGCCCGCCGGGTCCTGCTGGTCAAGGCTGACGGCTCCGTGCTCGTGCACTCCGACGGCGGCTCCTACAAGCCGCTGAACTGGATGTCGCCGCCCTGCAAGCTGGCCGAATCAGCGCCGGACGAGGCACAGGCCGAGGCCGGTGTCACCGCGGTCTGGACCGTGCAGCACACCAAGAGCGACGACCGCTTGATCGTGCAGCTGCACGAGGTGCACGCCGACACCAGCCACGAGCTCGGCGTCGATCCCGGCCTGGTCAAGGACGGTGTCGAGGCGCACCTGCAGAAGTTGCTCGCCGAGCAGGTGGAGCTGCTCGGCTCCGGGCACAGCCTGGTCCGCCGGGAGTACCCGACGGCGATCGGGCCGGTCGACATCCTGGCGCGCGGCACCGGCCCGGGTCACGTGGCCGTCGAGATCAAGCGCCGCGGTGACATCGACGGCGTCGAGCAGCTCACGCGGTACCTCGACCTGCTCAACCGAGACCCGTTGCTCGCCCCGGTCAGCGGCGTGTTCGCCGCCCAGGAGATCAAGCCGCAGGCGCGCGTGCTCGCGACCGACCGCGGCATCCGTTGCCTGGTACTGGACTACGACGCCATGCGTGGCGTCGACGACGTGGAGTCGAGGTTGTTTTGATGTCAGAGACCATCCGCGGGGCCGTGGTCACGCCCGAGGCCGTGCTCACCGATGGTGTCGTGGTGATCGACGACGGCGTGATCACCTGGGTGGGGAGCGCCGAGTCGGCTGCTGGGGCGGGGTGGGGCGACGCCGTGGCGGCCGTGCCGGCCGCCCCGGATCGGGTGGTCCTGCCGGGTCTGGTGGACCTGCACAACCATGGTGGTGGGGGTGCGTCCTTCCCCGACGCGACGAACCTCGACCAGGTGAGCACCGCCGTCGGCGAGCACGCGAGGCACGGCACGCGGCACCCGGTGGCGTCGCTCGTGACCGCAGCGCCCGAGGTGCTGCGGGAGCGGGTCGCCCTGCTCGCAGAGGCGGCGGATCAGGGGCTGATCGCAGGGATTCATCTCGAGGGCCCGTTCCTGTCGACCGCGCGCTGCGGTGCGCAGGACCCGGACCTGATCATCGACGGGGACGCGGCGCTCACGCGTGAGCTGCTCGAGCTCGGTCGGGGGCACGTGGTGACGATGACCGTGGCGCCCGAGACGCCCGGTCTGCTGGGCCCGGGCGGCGTGCTGGCGGCCCTGGTCGAGGGCGGGGCGCTGCCCTCATGGGGACACACCGACGCCGATGCCACCACGATGCGCACCGCCGTCGAGGCCGGCGTGGTCGCGCTCGCCGCTCACGGCGAGAGCGCGCGCTCGGGGCGCGCCACCGTGACCCATCTGTGCAACGGCATGCCGCCGATCCACCACCGCGATCCGGGTCCGGTACCGACGGCGCTCGCGATGGCGGCGCAGGGGGCGCTCGTGGTCGAGCTGGTGGGCGACGGCACCCACCTGGCGCCTGAGTTCGTGCGCGAGGTGTTCGAGATGGTCGGTGCCGACAACGTCGCGCTCGTCACCGACGCGATGGCGGCCGCCGGCATGCCCGACGGGGTCTATCAGCTCGGCACCCAGGGCGTCAGTGTGTCCGATGGTGTCGCGCGGTTGGCCGACGGCGGCTCGATCGCGGGCGGCACAGCTCACCTCCTCGACGTGGTGCGGACCACGGTGGCGGCGGGCGTCCCGCTCCACGACGCCGTGCGTGCCGCCTCACTGGTCCCTGCCGAGGTCATCGGCCACCGGGAGGTCGGCCGTGCCTTCGGTGCCCTCCGCGCGGGGTACCGGGCGGAACTCGTCCTGACGGACCGCGCGTTGCGCCCGCTCCCGGCCGCGACGTAGAACTGGCTCTTCTGCCGAGCAGCGCGCGACGCCGGGTCAGGGGCGCGCGTGCGGATACGCGAACAGCGGCTCGGCCGCCTCGCGCATGATCGGGGTCGGGTCCGATGAACCAGTCCACCGCTGGAACGTGACGGCAGCCTGCCGGATGAGCATCTCCTCGCCGTTGAGGCAGGGGTTCCCGGCCGCTCGTGCCTGCTCGAGCAGTGCCGTGCTGCGTGGCACGTAGACGACGTCGTAGACCGCAGTGCTCGAGCCGAGCAGCGACACCTCGATCACGGGACCGGGACTCAGCATGCCGACGCTGGTGGCGTTGACGAACAGCTCCGCACGGGCCAGCTCACCCGCCAACAGTGGGTCGTCCAGGGCTAGCGCCGCGGTCTCGACGCCGGGTGCGAGCTCGGCCGCCAGCTCGGCAGCATGCGTGGCGGAGCGGCCGGTCACCGTGAGGTGCGCGGGTGCCTGCTGGGCGATCCCGTAGACGGCCGATCGGGCAGCACCACCGGTGCCGGCGATCACCACGCGGCACCCCGTGACCGGCCCGCCCATGAGGTGCTCGGCGCCGGCCATGAACCCGATCACGTCGGTGTTGAAGCCGACCAGGCGGCCGGTCTCGGTGACCTCGACGCAGTTGAGCGCGCCGATGGCCAGCGCGTCCGGCTCGATCTCGTCGAGCAACGGCATGATCGCCCGCTTGTGCGGTGCGGTGATCTGGAAGCCGTACCAGTGCTCGGCGCGGGCACGCTCGACCTCGGCCTCGAGCGCGGCCTCGGGGATGTCGCGCAGCAGGTACTCGCCATCGATCCCGAGCGCCGCGAAGGCGGCGTTGTGCATCGCGGGGGAGTGACGTCGCCTCAGAGGTGTGCCCAGCAGGGCAGCGATTCGGGGCACGACTCCTCCTCAGCGCCCGGTGAACCGGGGCGCGCGCTTGTCCTTGAACGCTCGCGCGCCCTCGAGCATGTCTGCGCTCGAGAACACGTCCTCGGACGCGTCGAGCTCCAGCGCCATGCCTTCGTCGAGCGGTCGGTCGAGCGAGGCGTCGATCAGCCGCTTGGCATGCCGCACCGCGAGCGGGCCGCGTGCCGCGACCTCGTCGGCCATCTCACGGGCGATGGTCAGCGCCTGGCCGCTGGGGACCACACGGTTGACGAGCCCGATCTGCTCGGCGCGCTCGGCCGTGATCAGCTCGCCGAGCAGAATCATCTCCTTGGCACGGCCGAGGCCGACGACGCGGGCCAGCCTCTGCGTGCCCCCGCTGCCCGGGACGACCCCGAGCCGCAGCTCAGGCAACCCGAGTTTCGAGTGCTCGCTCGCGACACGGATGTCGCACGAGAGCGCGAGCTCGAGCCCGCCGCCCAACGCATGTCCCTCGATGGCCGCGATGACCGGGACCTCGAGGACGGCGAGCTGGCGGTAGACCAGTTTCTCGAGCAGCAACTTGCCCTCCGCGCCCTGCCCGTGCAGCCCCTCGAACTCGGCGATGTCAGAACCGGCGCAGAAGGTGCGATCGCCTGCGCTGGACAGGACCACGACCCTGGCGTCCTCGTGCTGCGCGACTCGCTTCAGCGCCTCGCGAAGCTGCATGGTCAGCTCGCGGCTGACCAGGTTCATCGGGGCTGCCTCGAGGCGTACCTCGCAGCGTTGCCCCAGCGTGAGCGAGACCAAGCCGGTCATGTGGTTTCCTCCCGTGCGAAGTCGGCGGCCCCGCCCATGCGGCCGGGCCGGAAAACCCTGGGGTCCATCCGTCGGAGGTCGGGGGCGACCTGCGGGCGGAACCCCATCTGCGCCATCACGTCGCGCTCCACGTCGACGCCGTCGGCGACCTCGGTGAGCACCGGACCCTCGGAACCGAGCACGAAGACGGCCCGCTCGGTGATGTACGTGATGTGCTGGCCCTTCGCACGCGCGCGTGCGGCGCTGAAACTGATCTGCTTCACCGTGGGCACCAGCTTCTGCTGGCGGCCTTCCTGAGTGATCTGCAACGCACCGTCGACCACGCTGGTGCGCAGTCCGCGTGCGGTGAGGCTGCCCACGAAGTTGATGCGGCCCGTCCGGTTGGCGATGTTGATGAAGCCACCCGGCCCCCGCGGGCGATCGTCGAACTCGTGCACGTTCACGTTGCCCTCCGCGTCGATCTCGGCGAACGACAGGCTCGCGATGTCGAGCCCGCCGCCGTCGTAGAAGTCGAACATCGACGGCTGCTCGAGCATCGCCTGGAAGTTGACGCCCGCGCCACCGTCAGGGCCGCCTGCCGGGGCGCCACCGAAGATGCCCTGCTCGACCGTCAGCGTGAGGTCGCCCGTGATGCCCTCGGCCGCCGCGATCTCGCCGATCAGCTGGCTGACGCCGTAACCGAGGTTGCAGATGTCGCCGGGGCGGAACTCCAGCAGCGACCGGCGCGCGATGATCTCGCGCATCCCGACCTCACCCGTGGTGCGCGGTGCAGGGTCGGGCCGCCGCAACTGGCCCGCGTAGTACGGGGACTAGTCGGTCGCATAGGTCTGCGACTGATCCGGCACCACCATCACGTGGTCGACGAGCGCACCCGGGATGCGGACATCACGGGGCCGCAGGCTGTGCCGCTGCGCCAGGCCGGCTACCTGGGCGATGACGATGCCGCCGTTGTTGTGGGCGGCCATCGCCAGCGCGAGCGAGTCGCCGTGCACGGCCTCGGCCTCCATCGTGAGGTTGCCGTCTTCGTCTGCGGTGGTCGCCCTGATGACGGCGACGTCGATCGGCAGCGCCGGGAAGAACAGCCACTCGCGGCCCGCGAGCTCGACGACCTCGACCAGCTCCGTCGTCGTGATCTCGTTCTGCCGGCCGCCGGTCTGCCGTGGGTCCACGTAGGTGCCCAGGCCGACGTCGGTCACGAGGCCGGGCCGGCCGGCCGCCATCTCGCGGCACAAGGCCGACAGCACACCCTGCGGGAACGAGTAGGCCTCGAGCTGACCGGCGCGGACCATGGCGCCCAGGCGCGGCTCGTTGCCGATGTTGCTCGTGATCGTGCGCGCGTGCAGGCCGGGCAGCGCGAGCTGGGACATGCCGATCTCGGCGAAGTCTCCGATGCCGACCACTCTCACGGTCGTGAGACCGCTCGGTGCGCCGACCTGCGCGTAGGTCTGGGCGAGCGCCTCGATGAAGGCCTGCGGCACCGCGTGCCCGGCGCCGGAACCGCCGATCCAGACGGCGTCGCCGTTGTTGACGAGTCCGACTGCCTCCTGGGGCGTGACGAGCTTCATGGCATGAGTCCGCCGGCGTTGGGGCACAGCGTCTGCCCGAGGAAGAGGGCCGACTCGTCGGAGAGCAGGAACACCACGGCGTCCGCGACTTCCTCGGGTTCGGCGAACCTTCCCAAGGGAAGCTCGGCCATGCGCTTGCGCCCGATCTCGCCCTCCATCACCGTGCGGCCCATGTCGGTGTTCATCACGCCGGGGGAAACGGCATTGGCACGGATACCGCGCTGGCCGAACTCGCGCGAGATCGACTTCATGAGCGCGATCGAGCCGGCCTTGGCCGAGGCGTAGTGCGCGACGCCGGGCCACCCCACCTGACCCAGGCGGGAGGCGATGTTGACGATCGAGCCCCCACCGCCGTCGAGCATCACGGGGATCGCTGCCTGGCTTGCGTAGAACGCTCCGGTGAGGTCGGTGCGCATCACGTCGTCCCACTGCTCGGCCGTGATCTCGAGGAAGGGGTGCTCGGGCATGACGCCTGCGTTGTTGACCAGGCCGTCGAGCCGCCCGAAGGTCGCCACGGTCCAGTCGACGGCGTCGCTCACCTCGTGCTGGTTCCGGACGTCGAGTGCTCGGACCTCGCATCGGACGCCGAGCTCGCGTGCCTGGTCCGCGGCCTCGCGGGCGCCGTCATCGCTCGTGTGGTACGTCAGAGCGACGTCACCACCCGCCCTGGCGACCGCGAGCACGACCGAGCGTCCCAACCCGGTGCCACCGCCGGTGACCAGCACGACCTTGCCTTCGAGCCGACTCGCGCCGGCACCACTCAGGGAATTCATCGCCATCGATCCGATTTCCAGGAAGCGCTTTCAATTTCGGGTAGAGTCCCACGCTGTGAGCGAAGACGCAAGTGGGAGGGCATCCCGGACCCCCGTGATCGATGTGCACGCGCACCTGCTGCCCCCCTCGCTCCTCGCTCCGGGCGCGCTGCCGGACCTCGACCTGACCACGCTCCCGGCGCCCCCTTCGAGCCTCACAGACACCGAGCAGCGGCTGCGCGAGATGGACACCGCCGGGGTGGACCGACAGGTTGTCTCGCCC
>NZ_JBMDXJ010000029.1:0-6480 GCF_048594945.1 Pseudactinotalea sp.
GAGGCGCTCCGCCTCGGCTTCTCCTCGGTGATGGTCGACGGCGCACGGCTACCCTGGGAGGAGAACGTCGCCCTCACCCAGGGTGCGGCACGTAACGGACACGCGGCAGGTGCCGTCGTCGAGGCCGAGATCGGCGAGATCGGGGGCAAGGACGGCGCCCACGCTCCCGGTGTCCGCACCGACCCCGCGGAGGCGGCCCGCTTCGCAGAGTCCACCGGTGTGGACCTGCTCGCCGTCGCAGTGGGCAGCTCGCATGCGATGACCGAGCGCACCGCTGCCGTGGATCTCGACCTGATCGAACGGATCGCCACCGACGTACCGGTGCCGCTGGTGCTGCACGGGTCCAGCGGCGTCCCCGACGATGCCCTCGCTGCCGCGATCCGGTCCGGGATGCGCAAGATCAATGTCTCCACCCAGCTCAACAAGGTGTTCACGGCGGCAGTCCGGGAGCGCCTGGGCTCCGACGCCGGACTCGTCGACTCCCGCACCTACCTCGGTGCGGGGCGCGACGCGATGGCCGGTGAGGTCGAAAGATTAATCCGACTATTCGCGTCCGCCGGGACATCGGCATGAGGCGCGAGGAGCGGCTGGTCGCGATCCTCGACCTGCTCGGTGACACCGGGGTGATCGAGGTGAGCGACGTCGTCGAGCGCTTCGACGTCTCCCCCGCGACCGCCCGACGCGACCTTGACGTCCTCGCCTCCCGGCAACTGCTGACCCGCACCCGCGGCGGCGCGAGCGCACACTCGGTCGCCTACGACCTGCCGTCACGGTTCCAGCGCGAGACCAACGCCGAGGCCAAGGCAGCGATCGCACGGACCGTGCAGACCCTGATCGAGCCGGGCATGCGGATCGGTCTCTCCGGCGGCACCACGTGCAAGGCGGTCGCGGCCGCGCTGGGCCAGCGGACAGACCTCGAGGCCAACGACGGCGAGGGCATCACCGTGGTGACCTCCGCGATCAACATCGCCGCGCAGCTGGTGATCCGGCCGCACATCCGGGTGGTCGTCACCGGCGGCGTGATGCGGGCACGCTCCTACGAGCTGGTCGGCCCGTACAGCGACCTGATGCTGGAGCGGATCACGCTCGACGTCGCGATCATCGGCGTCAACGGCATCGACGCCATCAACGGGCCGATGGTCCACGACGAGCGCGAGGCGCGCGCGAACGCGCTGATGGCCTCGCGAGCCGACCGCGCCTGGGTGGTGACCGACTCGTCCAAGCTCGGGGTGCGCGCGTTCGCGACCGTCGGCGGCATCGATGCCTTCACCGGCCTGGTCACCGATACCGGCATCGCTCCCGAGCAGCGGCAGGAGCTCGAGGGCGCCGGGCTGCGGGTACTGGTGGCGGCACCGGAGTGATGGGCGTCTCGCCCTCGGCGGGGCGGTCCGCGGCTCAGGCGACCTACACTCGAAGGATGAACACCGAGACGGTTCGCGAAGCGCTCGATGGGGTGCTCGACCCCGAGATCAGGCGCCCGATCACCGAGCTCGACATGGTGCGCGACATCCGGATCGACGGCGCTGCCGTGACCGTGGTGATCGCCCTGACCACCGCGGGCTGTCCGCTGCGCGACACGATCACGCGGGACGTGACCAACGCCGTCACCGCACTCGAAGGCGCGAGCTCCTGCGCCGTCGAGATGACCGTGATGACCGACGACGAGCGCACCGCGCTGCGCACCAAGCTCCGCGGCGGCGTCGCCGAACCGGTGATCCCGTTCTCGCAGCCGGGCAACCTCACCCGCGTGATCGCCGTCGCCTCGGGCAAGGGCGGCGTGGGCAAGTCCTCGGTCACCGCGAACCTCGCCGCAGCGATGGCCGCCGATGGTGTCAAGGTCGGCGTGCTCGACGCCGACGTCTACGGCTTCTCGATCCCCCGCATGCTCGGCGTGGAGCACCCGCCCACCAAGGTCGACGAGATGATCCTGCCGCCGGTCGCGCAGGACGTGAAGGTGATCTCGATCGGGATGTTCGCCGAGCCGGGCCGCCCGGTGATCTGGCGCGGCCCGATGCTGCACCGTGCGCTGCAGCAGTTCCTCGCCGACGTGTTCTGGGGCGACCTCGACGTGCTGCTGCTCGACCTGCCGCCCGGCACCGGCGACATCGCGATCTCGGTCGCTCAGCTGCTGCCCGGTGCGGAGCTGCTCGTGGTCACCACCCCACAGCTCGCCGCCGCCGAGGTGGCCGAGCGTGCGGGATCGATGGCGATGCAGACCCGCCAGAACGTGATCGGTGTCATCGAGAACATGTCGTGGCTCACCCAGCCCGACGGTTCCCGCCTCGAGGTCTTCGGCTCCGGCGGCGGTCAACGCGTGGCCGACCGGCTGACCGAGACCCTCGGCGGCCCGGTGCCGCTGCTCGGACAGGTCCCGCTGGACATCGCGCTCCGCGAGGGCAGCGACAGCGGCGTGCCCGTGGTCCTCACCGATCCCGACTCCGCTGGTGCCGGTGTACTGCGCGACGTGGCCCGTGGCCTCTCGCACCGCGAGCGTGGCCTCGCCGGCCGCAAGCTCGCCATCTCCCCGGTGGGCTGAGCGCGGGCCTGAGGGCCGTTACGTCGCCTCGTCGTCGAATGGCGGGAGGTCGGCGACGCTTGCGTCCGCGGTCACCGGAGCGTCCTCGATCGGGGCGTCCTCGATCGTCGCGCCGGCGGCGGCGGTAGCGGCGGCCGCTGCTGCGACCGGAGCGCCGGCGCTGACCGGCTTCGGCTTGCGCGCCGCGGGCTTGGGCGTGGGCTTCCTCGCCGCGGGCTTCTTGGCCGCTGTGGCCGTGCCGGTCTTCCGCGCCGGCTTGGTGGCGGGGATGATGTCGTCGAGCAACGCCTCGCGGACGATGCGGCGGGGGTCGTACTGACGCGGGTCGAACTTGGACAGGTCGAGGTCGGCGATCTCGTCGCCGAGCTCCTCACGAATCGTGTCGGTGGCGCCCGTGGCCATCTTCCGGACGTTCTTCACCAGCTTGGCGAGCTGCTCGGCGTACTCGGGCAACCGCTGCGGACCGATCACCACGAGCGCGATCCCGATGATGATCAGGATCTCCTCGAAGTTCATGTTCACGTGGCGAGCCTAGCCGTCACCGGCTCACCGCCTCGCCGAGAAGGACCTCGACGTCGTGTTCGCCGTCGTCGGTCCTGATGGTCAGCACGATCACCTCGCCCGGCAGGTGGGAGCGCACCCGAACGATCAGCTCGGTCGGTTGGCTGACGGGCGCGCCGTCGACGGCGACGATCACGTCGCCGGGTCCGACCCCGGCCTCGTCGGCCGGTCCGCCGGGTGTGACCGGTGGGGAGCCGTCGACCGTCTCGGTGTGGACCTGCACCCCCTCGCCCTCGTACTCGACGTCGAGCAGCACGCCGATCACGGGGTAGGTCGCCTGCCCGGTCTCGATCAGCTGCTCCACGGTGTGACGCACCTGGTTGGACGGGATCGCGAAGCCCGGCTCGTTGCCACCACCACCGGAGGAGGAGTCCCGTGCGACCGCGGTGTTGACGCCCACCACGTGACCGTTCGCATCGATGAGCGGACCACCGGAGTTGCCGCGGTTGATCGCGGCATCGGTCTGCACGGCGTTGATGTAGGTCGAGGGGTCGTCGTCGCCCGCGCTGGGGTCGCGCACCGTCACCGGTCGATTCAGGGCACTGACGATCCCGGAGGTCACCGATCCGGACAGGCCGAGCGGTGCGCCGACGGCGATGACCGGGTCGCCGACCGCGAGCGTGTCGGAGTCGGCGAGCACCAGCGGTGCCAAGCCGGCGCGGTCGATCTTGAGCACCGCGAGGTCGTAGTCGCCGGTGCTGCCGATCACCTCGGCAGCCTCCTCGGTGCCGTCGGAGAACACGACCGTGATCTCGCCGTCGCCGCTCAATGCCGGCGCGACCACGTGCTGGTTGGTCACGAGATACCCGTCCTCGCGTACCACGAAGCCGCTGCCGGACACGTTCGCCTCGCTGGTGCGGACCTCGATATAGACCGTGCTGGGCAGCGCGATCGCCGCGATCTCACTGATCCAGGTATCCCCGACCGGATCACCCTCGGCACCGTTCTGGTCCGGCGTCGGCAGCCCCGTGGCACCACCCTCGGCAGGGAACAACCAGCGATGCCCCACCAGGCCGAGCAGAGCACCCGCGAGAAGGCTGACCAGCATCAACAGCACGACCACCGCAGCCGAGGCGCCACGGCGCCGCCGCGCGGGTCGCGCCGCAGGCACAGGCGTGAGCGCTGCCGCCTGCGGCGGCACCGGGCCGGAGGCGACCGGGCCGGGCGGCGGCTCGCCGAACGGAACCGTCGGCACAGGTGACGCCGAGGACACGGGCTGGGACGCCGTCGTCGGGCTCGACTCACCAGATTCGGGTGCCGAGGCTCGCGGGAGCGGAGAGGCGCCTGCGGGGGGCGCCCACGCGTCGTCGGGCGGGGACGTCATGGGGCCATTCTCACCGACCGAGCGGGCTGCGGGTGCCCACGCTCACCCGACGAGCACGTGCCAGCCGTCGACCAGCCGCCCCACCATGCCATCGGGCGTGGCTGCGGGGAGCTGGGCGATCACGGCCTCGGCGGCGAGCTCGGACTCGCCCAGAACCGCCACCACACACGGGCCTGACTCCAACACGTACCACCCGTCCACGAGGTACGCGGTGTGATCGGCGATCCTGAGCGATGGCGCCTGCGCGATGACCTCCGCATCGAGCGTACCCACACGCTCCAGCAGCCGAACCTCGCCGGCGGCGGTGTCGACGACGACGTCGAGCGTCTCGCTCTCGCCCTCGCCGATCAGGGCGAGGCTGTTGACCGTGTGGTTGGCCGGGAGCGCCCAGCCCGACACGACGGCCTGCGAGGGCGCGGGACGCGACACGAGAGTCGCCGCATCCTGCGCCGCGGCCGCATCGGCGGTCGCCGACAGCAGCGAGCTGGGGTGCTGGTCAGGTCGCGGGGACCCCAGCACCACGAGGGTGAGGACGAACAGGCCCACCAACGCGGCACCTCCACCCAGCACGAACGGGGTGCGGCGGGCGCGACGCGGCAGACCTGTCGCGGGCAACGGGTTCGTGGGCATCGCCAGCAGGCGTGCGGTCAGCTCGGCGCTGGCCTGCATCCCCTGGACCGACTGACGCGTGCGCCGGCGTGCCGTCTGCTCGGTGGCGAGCGCGCTGCGGCACTCGGCGCAGACGCACAGGTGCGCTCGTGCCGCCGCTGCAGCGGCAGCGCTCAGCTCGCCGTCGACGTACGGCGTGATGAGGGCACCCAAGTGGCTCATGCCGGCGTGATCCCGGGGCGGAACGTGGGCTTTGGGCGCGGTGCGCGGTGCGCGAGCGCCTCCCGCAGCTGCGCCCGGCCGCGGTGGATGCGGGAACGCACGGTGCCGGTGGAGATGCCGAGCGTGGTGCCGATCTCCTCATACGACAGACCCTCGATGTCGCACAGCACCACCGCAGCACGGAACTGCGGCTTGAGGGCGTTCAGCGCCTCCTGGATGTCGACATCGAGGTTCTCGTGCTCGAACCCACGCTCGGGCGAGGAACGTTCGGGTGCCTGCACCCGCTCGGCCGACTCACCCAGCGCATCGAAACGCAACCGGGTGCGGCGGCGGGCGCCGTCGAGGAACAGGTTCGTGGTGATGCGGTGCAGCCACCCCTCGAACGTGCCGGGCTGGTAGCGGTCGAGCGAGCGGAACACGCGCACGAACGTCTCTTGCGTCAGGTCCTCGGCATCGGCCTTGTTGCCCGTGAGGCGGTAGGCGAGCCGGTACACCCGGTCGGTGTGCTGGGTGACGATCTCCTCCCAGCTGGGCGGCTGCCAGGCTGCAGCATCGACCGAGGCGGCGGATTCCGCCGCCTGGTGGGCCTGGGCCTGGGGCACGTGCGCGTCCTTGGTGGTCATCGTGGACCCGACAGTACGGCGCCGGGCTGAGTGTTTCCTGTGAGTGGAACGCGTGAGGGAGCGCTGGTGTTCCGGGTGCGTGCGGCTGGTGAGCGCTAGGGTCGTCCTTCACAGGCGTGCACGTTCATCTCGGGAGGCTCATCATCGCCAGCGACAAGGTCCAGAGCTGGGCCTATACCGAGGAGTTCAACACCGAACCCGACGTGGTCCGTGACGCTCGTGACCGCGCCGAGGAGTTCGGCATCGGCGCCGTGTCGGCAGGAACGGGCGCCACGCTGCGGCTGCTGGCCGCGGCGCTGCACGCCCGCGCGGTCGCGGAGGTCGGGACCGGCACGGGAGTCTCCGGGCTGTGGCTGCTGGAGGGCATGGCCGCCGACGGCGTGCTCACCACGATCGACGTGGAGGTGGAGCACCAGCGCGCCGCCAAGGAGGCATTCGCCGCCGCGGGCATCAAGTCCACCCGCACCAGGACTATCTCCGGCCGCGCGCTCGACGTGCTGCCACGGCTCGCCGATGGCGCCTACGACCTCGTCTCCATCGACGGCGATCCCGCCGAGGCCTCCGATTACGCCGATCAGGCCGTACGGATGCTCCGCAGTGGCGGC
>NZ_JBMDXJ010000290.1:0-1941 GCF_048594945.1 Pseudactinotalea sp.
AGTCGATCGCCGGGTTGCGTGTGGGCGACGCCGGGCGGGTCCGCGTGCACGGGATCGACCCGTGGTCCGACAGGGATGCGATCGTCCGGGTGCTCGGGATCCAGCTGCAGGAGAGCAAGCTGCAGCCGAAGATCACCGTGAAGGAGGCGCTCGAGCTGTGGTCGGCGTTCTACGAGGACCCGCTGCCGTGGCGTGACCTGGCCGGCAAGGTGGGTCTGAGCGAGCACCTCGACCGCCGCTTCGCGCAGCTCAGCGGAGGTCAGCAGCAGCGCCTGTCGATCGCGCTGGCTCTGGTGGGCCGGCCGCGGGTCGCGGTCCTCGACGAGTTGAGCACCGGACTCGATCCGCGTGCGCGCCGCGAGGTGTGGAAGCTGGTCCGATCCGTGCAGGAGAGCGGCATCACGGTGCTGCTCGTGACGCACTCGATGGAGGAGGCGCAACGCCTCTGCGATCGCCTCGCGATCATCGACGGCGGGCGGATCCTGGCTCACGGCACCCCCGAGGAGGTCATGCGTGCCGCGGGTGCGAGCACGCTCGAGGCCGCCTACCTCGACCTCACCGAGCAGGCAGACGACGACAGCGACAACGAGAGGATCGAGTCCCGATGAGCACGTTCGCACTGAGGGGTCCTGGCACCGGTGCCGTGATCAGGACCGAGACACGCCTGTTCGTGCGGGAGCTCGGCGCGATCTTCTGGATCATCGCCTTCCCGGTGCTGCTGCTGGTGATCCTGGGCCTGATCCCGTCGTTCCGAGAGCCGAGTTCGGATCTCGGCGGCGCGCGGATCATCGACCTGTACGTCCCGATCTCGATCCTGCTGTCGATGATCATGGCCGCGATCATGGCGATGCCGCCGGTGGTGTTCGGCTACCGCGAGGGCGGCGTGCTGCGCCGCCTGCGCACCACGCCGGTGCGTCCGTTGACACTGCTCGGAGCCCAGGTGCTCCTGCACGGCGCGGCGGTTGCGGTCGCGGGTGCACTGGTGCTGGTGATCGCCAGGACCACGTTCGGCACGCCGTTGCCTGCGGCGCCGCTGTGGTACCTGCTCGCCTATGTGCTGGCCTTGGTGGTCACGTTCGGGCTCGGCGCGATCGTCACCGCGGTCTCGCCGAACGCGCGGATAGGGTCCGTGATCGGGATGATCGTGTTCTTCGCCTCGATGCTCACCGCCGGGGTGTACTTCCCGGTGCAGGCCACCGAAGGCGTGATCCGACAGGTCCTCGAGCTGACACCGCTCGGTGCCGCGTCCGAGGCGCTGCACCAGGCGACGGCGGGCTCGATGCCGGATCTGAAGGTGCTGGCCGTGATGGTGGTGTGGAGCGTGCTGTTCTACGGCATCGCCGCCCGAACGTTCCGGTGGGAGTGAGAGGGTTGAGCCGTGCGTGACGCAGCGGCGGCCGAGCGGTGGGATCGGTGGTTCACCTACCTGCCGTTCGCCGCGCTCGCGGTCGCCACGGTGGTGGCGATGGTGGCGGGACCGCACATCGGTGCCACCACGCCCACGGCCCGGCTGGTGGCGCAGCTCGTGCTCCCGGTCGTGGTCGCGGTCTGGCTCTGGTGGTTCACGGTGGTGCGCCCAGAGCTGGGCCGCGAGCGGCCGTGGGCGCTCGTGTACTACGTGGTGCGGACCGTGATGGCGTTCGCGCTCACGCTGCTCAACCCGCTGTTCTGCATCTTCGGGTGGGTCGGGTACATCGATGCGGACGGGATCTTCCGCCGCAACGCCCGGTGGGTCGCGGTCGGCGCGACGGCCGTGATCATGGCCACCGGGCAGAGCGGTGGGGTGCCCACCGAGGTGGGCGGTCAGGCCGCCCTGTTCGCAGTGCTGCTCGTGGTGAACTTCGGGCTCGCAGGAGTTTTCAGCAGCTACGGCAACTCGATGGAGAGGTCGAACGCGGCCCGCGCCGCCGCGATCAGCGAGCTGGAGTCGCTCAACGCCGA
>NZ_JBMDXJ010000291.1:0-16516 GCF_048594945.1 Pseudactinotalea sp.
TCCGGCCGATCCGGCACTACGCGCTCGGCTGGCTGCCGCGCTGGTCCCGGCTGGTGACCGCGGTCCCGGCGGTCGCGGCGGTCGCGAACGCGGTGATGAAGGTCGGGCCGCTGCGGCGCCTGATCCTCGCCGGCGGCGGTATGGACACCCGACGCGGCGTCCCGACGTTCGCCACCCAGCGGTTCTCCCGATGGTTCGATCGCCGCGAACGGCGAGCGACGCCGTCGAGCACCCAGCCCACCCGCGAGGTGATGCTCTGGGTCGACTCGTTCAGCGAGACGATGTCCACGGAGGGCGCGCGAGCCACCGTGAGGTTGCTGCAGGATGCCGGCTCCACCGTGCGCGTGCCGGATCAGGACGCGTGCTGCGGCCTCACCTGGATCTCCACCGGGCAGCTCGACGGTGCGCGCGCCAAGCTTGCACAGACGCTCGACGTGCTCACTCCGTGGGTCGAGCGTGGCATCCCGATCATCGGGGTGGAGCCGAGCTGCACCGCGGTGCTGCGCAGCGACATGCTCGAGCTGCTCGGTGACGACCCGCGCGCCCGGGCGCTCGCCGGGAACGTGCACACGGTCGCCGAGCTGCTCAGCGCTCCGGCACCGCTGGGCCCCGGACCGGAGTGGGCCCCGCCGGACCTCACCGGCGTGGAGGTCGTGGCCCAACCTCACTGCCACCAGTACGCGGTGATGGGCTACGGCCCGGACCTGGCGCTGCTCGAGCGCGCCGGCGCCCACGTGAGCACGATCTCCGGCTGCTGCGGGCTCGCCGGCAACTTCGGCATGGAGAAGGGGCACTACGACGTGAGCGTCGCCGTGGCCGAGAACGGGATGCTGACCGCGCTGCGCGAGGCCCCGGCCGGGTCCGTGCTCCTCGCCGACGGCTTCTCCTGCCGCACCCAGGCCGAGCAGCTCGCGGATGTCGCCGGCGTCACGCTGGCGGAGCTGCTCACCACCTCCGACGCCCCGGCGCGCACGCCGGCCACGTGAGCGACATGCGTCGGACTCTTTCGAGCGGTGAGATGGTCCGCGAGTCAGGGTTGTCGATCAAGGCGCTGCGGCTGTACGACGCGAAGGGGCTGCTGGTCCCGGCAGAGGTGGATCCACGCACCGGCTACCGCACCTACGCGCTCGAGCAGGTCGATCGGGCGCGGCAGATCGCCCTGCTCCGCCGCCTCGAGATCCCGCTCGCTCAGGTGACACAGGTGCTGGACGCCGAGCCCGCGAGGGCGCGGCAGCTGCTCCTCGCCTGGTGGGTCGAACGCAGCGAAGGGCTGGTCGAGCAGCGCGGGGCGGCACTCGAGCTCGCACGGTCACTCGGCGCTGTTCCGGAGCATGTCGCGATCGACCCCGCGCTCGCCGTCCAGGTAAGGCGCCGCGCCTGCCCTGAGCGCACCATGGCCACGATCACGTCCCAGGTCTCGCAGGCCAACCTCGTCCCCACCTTCACGGCGGACGCTCTTGCGATCCGCCGACACCTCGTCGATGTCGGTGCTGAGGCGGAGCCCGGGCACTGGGTGATCTTTCACGAGCCACCGGTGGCCGAGCTGTCGGGACGTGTCGAGACCTGTGTGCCCTACACGGGTGCGGCCGCCCCGACCGGCGGCATCGTGCTCCGTGCCGAACCCGCCCGGGCCGAGGCCTATCTCGAGGTGCCCGTGCGCGACTGCGAGTTCCCCAGGATCGTCGGCTATCACGAGACTCTCCGCGACCTCGCGCCCGGTCCCACCCGCGAGGTCTACCGGGGCAGCTGGAGCGAGGATCCCGAGGAGATCGTCGCGGAGGTCGCGATCGAGGTCGGCTGAGGCGGATGCTTGACCCTGCCCCAGGGGCAGCCCTCACGCTCGCGGGATGGATATTCCGAGCGTCATCGACTACGCCACGCACAGCGAGTTCTCCGACCCCGGTGCCCACGCCGCCCGTCTCGCTCGGGTCGCCACCGACCCGGCGAGCTTGCACGAGATGGTGACGGACGTCGTCGTGCACTACCGAACGAGACCACTGACACCGCAGCAGCGCGACGACGTGGACCTGCGGTGGATCTCAGCGATCCTCGATGCGGCCGCCCAGAGCAGCCCGGACGATCCGCTCGGCGCTCGACCGGAGGAGAACAAGGTGGCCGGGTGCTGCCGTGACCACGCCCTGCTGGCTGTGGCGGTGTTGCGCGAGCAGGGTATCCCTGCGCGGACCCGGCTGGGGTTCGCCGACTACCTGGGGACGCCCGGATTCCACCACGACCACGTGATCGTCGAGCGGCACGACGGCGACCGCTGGGTGCGCTTCGACCCCGAGCTCGAGAACACCGCCCACCCGTTCGACACGTACGACATCCCCACTGGCGAGGACGCCCCGTTCGCCACCGCCGCCGAGATCTGGCTGGCCACTCGGGCAGGCCGACTCGACGCCAGCAGGTTCGGCGCGGTGCCGGAGTCGCCGCTGCTGAGCGGTCTGGGCTTCGTGCACCGATACGTGCTCGCTGACCTCGCGCACCGGCACCGTTGCGAGCTGGTGCTCTGGGACATGTGGGGCGCCATGGCGACGTTCGGCGCAGAACCGGACCGGGCCGCCGTCGGGCTGACTGACGAGATCGCCGAGCTCACTGTCCAGGCCGACCGTGGCGCTGCCGGAGCAGAGGCAGCCCTCACGGCGCTCTGGCAGGACGAGCGCGTGCGCCCTGCTCGCTACGTGACGAACTGGTCACCCACGTCTGGGTTCGGGTGGGTCGATCTCACCGCGCGCACCACCACGCGAGCGGTGCTGCCGCCCGCGCTGCAGGGTTCCGATCTGGTGGATCTTCTGGTTCAGCCCAGGTCCGGCTCGATGTAGCCCCGGTACCAGCGGTCGATCTGCTCGTAGGCCCGGTCGCGGACGGGGTGCGGCGACAGCAGCACGTCGTGGACCGCGTCCTGGATCTTCGCCAACGTCACTGTCCGCCCGAGATCGGGTGCGCGGCGTCGCACCTGTTTGACGTCGATGACCACGTCCGCGGTCCGCATCTCCTCGCGCCACTTCGAACCGATCACGGTGCGGTGGGAGGTCATCACGAGGATCGGGATCTCGAGCTCGAGGCCCGCCTCGAGCTGCTTGTGCCCGGACATCACGGCGTCGACCCAACCTGGCCGGATCGGGTGCGTGGGCACGGGGCGCCACGTGGGCTCGATCACCCACTCGCCGTCCTCGTGCTCGTTGATCGTGCGGTCGTAGAAGGTGGGTGCCGGGATCGGCACCGGCCACCGCGACTGCCGCCGCGCCACCTGCGAGACCACCGGATGGCTGATCGCGCGGGCCAGGCTCGACCCGTGCATCTCCAGGAACGGCGAGTTCATCACGATCCCGCGCACGGTTCCGGGCCGCCGCTTGACCCACAACGCCCCCGTGAGCGCGCCCTGGGAGTGGGCCATGTACACGATCGGCACCGAGGTTCCGTGCACGTGTCGGATGACGTCCACGGCGAGGTCGAGATCGTCGTCGTACTCCTGGAGGGACTCCACGAAGCACGGGGTCTGGTGCGGACGGATCGAGCGCCCTGACTTGCGCAGGTCGACCGCGTAGAACACCGCGCCCCGCTCGGTCCAGAACTCCGCGAGCTCGGTCTGGATGAAATAGTCCGACCAGCCGTGCACGTACAGCACCGCGAACCGCGGGCGGCGGGGGAGCGGCGCTCCGCCCGGCCGATGCCGGATCAGCGTGGTGACCACGGCGCCCTCGTCGTCGTCGGCCTGGGGGAAGGTTCGCGCCTGGAAGTCGTCGCCGAGCACGTCGCGCCCCCATCGCCCGGTGGGCGGCGGCGGTGGAGGGCCGTCTCGTGGCCCGGTGCGAGCGGTCTGTTCGGGTGCGGCGCGCTTGGCCGTCGGCTTCCGCTTCGCGGTCTTGCCGCGCGGGAGCGATCGGGGAGGCGGTGCGTCGGTCACAGCAGTGGCAACGACGCGGTCAGATCGGGAGTTCCGTCCGAGAGCGAGCTCGGACGGACCGCACCTCGGCCGACGGCGGAGGGCCAGTCGAGCCGCCCGGTCGCGGTCGCGATCCATGCGGCTTCGTCGCCCACGTCGATCGCCTCTCCGGTGCGTTGGCGGGCCACCTCGATCAGCGCCTGCGCCACGAGCCTGCGGGCGGTCGGGTCCACGGGCGTCGGCAGCGGCAGGGTGGGTGCGAGGTCGTAGCCGTGGACCACGAGCTCGATCAGCCGGCTCATGAGGAAGTCAGGCAGCTCGATCGGGCCACGTCGGGCGACGACCACGGCTTGATCGGCGTCGGGAGCGGCGGTCAGCGCCTCGATGTCGGCAAAGGCGCGCTCGGCCATGCGGTCGAGATGGTCCAACGGGGCGTTCGCGATCGACGCGGTGAGCTCACGCGCGAGGCGATCGAAGTACTCGGCGTCCGCCGTGGCGTACGTGGCGAGGTACGCGGACAGACTGAGCGGGTCGCCGTCGTCGTCAGGCCCTGCGGGCCGCAGGGCGCTGATCGAGTCCATCACCCTGCCCAGGTGCGCCACGAGATCGGCGATCGACCAGCCCGGGAGCGTGGACGGTTCGGACGACGCCGGGTCGGGCAGCTCGTCGAGCCACCCGCGCAGCAGCTCCCACTGCTCACGGAGATCCTTGACGATCATGGCGAGGGTCGGCATGTGCCCATGATGGCCCACGACGGCGGACGGTAGGTTCGTGGTCATGGTGCGTTGGGCAGTGCTGGGGCCGGGTCGGATCGCCGAGAGCGTGGCGGGTGACTTCCCGCACGTGGCCGACGGAGAGTTGGTGGCGGTCGGGTCGCGCTCGCTGGAGCGGGCGGAGCAGTTCGCTCGGGCGCACGGGATCGCCCGCGCCTACGGCTCCTACGACGAGCTGCTCGCGGACGCCGAGGTCGACGCCGTCTATGTCGCCACCCCGCACACCTGGCACGTGGCTCACGGCACCGCCGTGCTCGAAGCCGGCAAGGCGCTGTTGATGGAGAAGTCGTTCACGGCGACCCTGGCCGGCGCCGAGTCGCTGGTGGCGCTCGCGCGGGCGCGGGGTGTGTTCGCGATGGAGGCGATGTGGACGCGGTTCCAGCCCGCGATCGTGCGGATGCGGGAGCTGATCGCCGAGGGCGCGATCGGTGAGGTGCGCGGCGTCGAGGCCGATCTCGGAGCCGAGCGCCCGTTCGACCCCGAGGACCGGCTGTTCTCGCTCGACCTCGGCGGCGGCACGATCCTCGACCTCGGCGTGTACGTGGTCAGCTTGGCGCAGATGGTCCTCGGGAATCCGACGAGCGTGGCGGTGACCGGGTCGCTGATGTCGAGTGGCGTGGACGGCGAGTCCTCGTACCTGCTCTCCTACGGCGACGGCCGCTCGGCCACGTTGCGGGCCGCCTTCTACTCCAGCCCGGGCGCCGCGCGCGTGGTGGGCACGAAGGGGTGGATCGACATCCCGCCGCGGTTCCACCACCCCGACCGGATCGTGCTCCACCGCCCCGGAGGCACCGACCCCGAGGAGATCGTGCTTCCCCCGGCGTCCCGCGGCTACTCGCTCGAGGTCGACGAGGTCAACCGCTGCCTCGCCGCCGGCCTGACCGAGTCCCCGACGATGCCGCTCGACGACACCCTGGCCGTCCAGGCCGTGCTCCAGCAGGCCGCCGACGAGATCGGCGTCCCGCTCACCGACCACTTACCCACCCCCACCAACTTTCAACGCTCTTCCGGTCAGAAGAGCGTTGAAAGTGTCGTGACGCCGGATCGGCGTTGAAAGTGTCACCGGGCGGAAGAGCGGTGACACCGTCAGATGATGTATTCGGGGTCCTGGCCGGGCTCGAGATCCTCGGCGAGGAAGTCGGCGACGATCGGGGCGAGCTGGTCGAACTCGATGAGGAAGCCGTCGTGACCATAGGCAGAACGGATGACGCGCAGTCGGCCGTCGGGGACGCCGTCAGCGATCCGTGCTGACTGCTCGGGGAGGAACAGGCGGTCGCTGTCCACGGCGACCGCGAGGGTCTTGGCAGTGACGCCGGCGAGGGCCGAGGCCACGCCGCCGCGGTCGCGGCCGATGTCGTGGGTGAGCATCGAGTCGGTGAGCACCACATAGCTGTTGGCGTCGAAGCGCCGGGAGAGCTTGCCCGCGTGGTGGTCGAGGTAGGACTGCACCGCGAACCGGCCACCACCGCCGAGCGGGTCCTCGCCACCCTGGGGGAACCGGCCGAAGCGCTCATCCAGCTCGGCCGCGCTGCGGTAGGTGGTGTGCGCGATCTGGCGGGCGATGCCGAGACCGACGTGAGGCCCGTCGTCATCCACGGCGGCGTAGTAGTCGCCGCCGCGGAAGCGGGTGTCGGCGCGGATGGCGCCGAGCTGGCTGTGCGCCCAGGCGATCTGGTCACCCGAGCTCTGGGCGTTCGTGGCGATCGCTGCCAGCCGGCGCACACGCGAGGGGTGACCGGCCGCCCACTCCACGGCGCGATGGCCACCCATCGACGCGCCGCTCACCAGCGCCCAGCTCCCGATGCCCAGGAGGTCGGTCAGCTCGACCTCGGCGGCCACCTGGTCGCGAACGGTCACGTACGGGAAGCGGGACCCCCACGGGGTGCCGTCAGGTGCGGCCGAGGATGGTCCGGTGCTGCCCTGACACCCGCCCAGCACGTTCGGGGCGACCACGAAGTAGCGGTCGGTGTCGATCGGCTTGCCCGGTCCCACGAGCTCGCTCCACCAACCGGCCGTGGCGTGGCCGGGCTCGACCTCACCCGTGACGTGGCTGTCGCCGGTGAGCGCGTGCAGCACCAGTACGGCGTTGTCGCCGGCGGTGTTGAGCCGGCCCCATGTCTCGTAGGCCAGCGTGACCGACGGAAGCTTGCCGCCGGCCTCGAGGTGCAGCGGCCCGAGGTGCGCGAACATCCGACGACCCGGCTCATCACCCTCACGCCACGCGCCGGAAGCCGGAATCGGCCCCATCGGCAGGCGCGGCCGGGCGGGGCGCCGGACAGCACGCACCGCGGAGCGCGGGGTGCCGGTTCGGTCCCAGGACGGATTCACGTTGCTCACGGTAGTCACCTCGGGCCGCATCGTGTCAGGCCGTCTCGGCAGCCGTCGCCTCGGACGCGACGCTGGCAGCGGCCGCAGCGGCCTCGAAGCCCTTCTCGAGGTCGGCGAGGATGTCGTCGATGTGCTCGATCCCGACGGCGAGGCGCACCAGACCCGGGGTCACCGCGCTCGCGGCCTGCTCCTCGGGCGTCAGCTGGCTGTGCGTGGTCGACGCCGGGTGGATCACGAGCGAGCGGACGTCACCGATGTTGGCCACGAGCGAGTGCAGCTCGAGGCCGTCCACGAACGCCTTGCCCGCGGCAAGGCCGCCCTCGATCTCGAACGCGAGCACAGCGCCGGCGCCCTGAGGCGTGTACTTCTGCGCGAGCGCGTAGTACGGGCTCGACGGCAGGCTGGCGTAGTTGACCGAGCGCACCTGCGCATGCTGCTCGAGGTAGGTCGCCACCTTCTGCGCGTTCTCCACGTGACGCTCAACTCGCAACGACAGCGTCTCCAGCCCCTGCGAGATGAGGAACGCGTTGAACGGCGCGACGGCCGTGCCCAGGTCACGCAGCAGCTGCACGCGTGCCTTGAGGATGAACGAGAGGTTGACGCCGAACGCGCCACCCTCGCCCAGGTCGCGGGCGTAGACCAGGCCGTTGTAGCTGGGGTCCGGGGTGTTGTAGTTGGGGAACCGCTCGGGGTCGTCGGCGAAGTTGAACGAGCCGCCGTCGACGATCACACCGGCGATCGAGGTGCCGTGGCCGCCGAGGTATTTGGTCGCGGAGTGGACCACGATGTCAGCGCCCCACTCCAGCGGGCGCAGCAGGTACGGGGTACCGACCGTGTTGTCGACGATGAGCGGCACGCCGATCTCGTGGGCGACGGCCGCGACGCGCTCGATGTCGAGGATGTCGCCCTTGGGGTTGGGGATCGACTCGCCGAAGAACAGCTTCGTGTTCGGCTTCGCTGCGGCGCGCCAGGACTCCGGGTCGTCCGGGTTCTCGACGAACGTGGTGGTGATGCCGAGCTTGGGCAGCGTGTGGTGCAGCAGGTTGTAGGTGCCGCCGTACAGGGAGGAGGAGGCCACCACGTGGTCGCCGGCCTCGGCGATGTTGAGGATCGCGAGCGTCTCAGCTGCTTGTCCCGAGGCCACCAGCAACGCGCCGACGCCGCCCTCGAGCGAGGCGATCCGGTCCTCGACCGCCGCCTGCGTGGGGTTCGTGATGCGGGTGTAGATCGGGCCGAGCTCGGCGAGCGCGAACCGCGCTGCGGCCTCGTCGGTGTTCTTGAACACGAACGAGGTGGTCTGGTAGATCGGCAGCGCGCGCGCTCCGGTCTCGGCGTCAGGTGCCTGTCCGGCGTGGATCTGCCGCGTCTCGAAGTTCCAAGGGGTGCTCATGGGTCATCTCTCCTGCGGGTCGGGGACCGGCAGGGCGGAGTCGCGCTGGCCTGGTCCCGGGTGGGGGTGGGCGGTGCGCACGTGCGACGCCTCCGCGGGGATGCGGAGATGAACGTCAGGGCATGCCGAACGTGCGCGTCAGCGGCACATTCGGTGGAACATGTCGCTGACGTTAGGCCGTGACAGGCCGCCTGTACCAGCGTTCGGGCGGAATGTCTCGCATCGTGGGACGGTGCCAGTCCGCGCGTATCGACGGCGGGTGAGTGCGCACACCGCCGGTGGGTGCGCACCGCGCACGGTGCGCACCCACCTGCACCGTGCGCACTCAGTGCGCGTGCCGCGTCGATGAATCACATTCATGTCATTCGCGCTAGCACATCGTGTGACGAATGTGAATCTTGTGACAGGTGTGTCGCGAGAGCGAAAAGTGCACTACGGTGACGGACGTATGTGCTGCGCGCGTCAACTCGACACGCCGGTACTGAGGTGATCGGTTCGTGTGAGGTTGGGGAGAGACGTGCGACGCAGACTCATCGGTCCGCTGGGCGTGGCCACTGCTCTGACGGCCGGTTTCAGCCTGTTCGCGACGGGTGCCCTGGCGTCGCCCACGGTGCCGTCCGACGACGACATCGCCTCGGTCGACGCCGCTGCCGCCGACACCGCAGCCTCGATCGCCGGGCTCGAGGCCGAGCTCGCCACCAACCAGGCCGCCTACGACGCCGCGACCATCGAGGCGCAGGTCGCTGCCGAGGACTACAACGCGGCGATCGTCGCGCTCGAGACCGCGGAGCAGGACCACGCTGACGCGCAGGTCGCCGTCGAGCAGGCGGATGCCGAGCTCGATGCATCCAGCGCAGCGATGGCCGAGCTCGCGATGGCCAGCTACCGCTCTGGCGGTGGGCTTGCTCAGCTCGGCTCGATGCTGTCCGCCGACGGCCTCGAGGACGCACTCGCGGAAGCCACCACCTTCCAGGTGCTCGGCGACAGCACCGCCGCAGCTGAGCAGCGGTACGCCGACGCTGCGGTCGCGTCCGAGGCCGCCAACGACCGTGCGGCCGAGACAGTCATCGAGCGGACCGAGGCCGCAGCCACGCTGGAGGAAGCCTCCGACACCGCGCAGCAGACCGCCGACAACGCCGCCGCGATCCTCAGCGCCAACCAGGCCCGATACGGCGAGCTGATCTCCGAGCTGGCCGCGTTGCGCCAGACCAGCGTCGAGATGGAACAGCAGCGCCAGGAGGCCGCTGAGCAGCAGCGGCGCGAGGAGCAGAACGAAGCAGCCGCCGCGGCGCTCGGTGTCGAGGCTCCGGAAGCTCCCGCCGACGAGCCCGAGGACTCCGAGGATGCTCCGGCACCCACCGAGAGTGCGAGCACTCCGGCGCCGACCACGAGCGCCCCGCAGCCCACGGCGGACCCGACCACACCGGCGCCGACCACCACCACACCGCGGCCGACCACACCGGCTCCCACCACACCGGCTCCCACCAGCACAACGACCAAGCCGCCGGTCACCACGCCACCCCCCGCTCCGCCGTCGAGCGGTGCCAACGCGGCGGCCCTCGCCTGGGCCAGGACGCAGCTCGGCAAGCCGTACGTGTACGGCGCGGCCGGCCCGAACTCCTACGACTGCTCGGGCCTGACGATGCAGGCCTACCGCAACGCCGGCATCACGATCCCGCGGACCAGCCGTGACCAGTACTACGCCGGCGACCTCGTGCCCGTTGGGCAGATGAAGCCGGGCGACCTGTTCTTCTACTCCAGAAACGGCTCACCGAGCGGGATCTACCACGTGGCCATCTACGCGGGGAACGGTATGCGCCTCCACGCGCCGGCGCCGGGCAAGACCGTCGAGCTCGTGCCGATGTGGTGGCAGAACGTGCTGCCGTACGCCGCTCGACCCTGACGCTCGGAGGCGAGCGGCCTCAGCCGATGTGCGGCTGCGGGTGGGTGTAGCCGGTGTCGATAGCGCGCTGGAACGAGCGCTGGATCTCGGCCTCGGCCTTGGCGCGGTCGACCCAGTGCGCGCCCTCGACCGACTTCCCGGGCTCGAGGTCCTTGTAGACCTCGAAGAAGTGCTGGATCTCCAGGCGGTGGAACTCGGAGACGTCGTCGATGTCGGAGCGCCAGGAGGCACGCTGGTCGCCCTTGGGTACGCACAGCACCTTGTCGTCGCCGCCGGCCTCGTCGCGCATGCGGAACATGCCGAGTGCGCGGCACCGGATCAGGCAGCCGGGAAACGTGGGCTCCTCGAGCAGCACGAGCGCGTCGAGCGGGTCGCCGTCCTCGCCGAGGGTGCCCTCGATGTATCCGTAGTCATCGGGGTAGCGGGTCGAGGTGAACAGCATCCGGTCCAGCCGGATGCGGCCGGTCTCGTGGTCCACCTCGTACTTGTTGCGCTGACCCTTGGGGATCTCGATCGTGACGTCGAACTCCACGCTGCGCCCTCCTTCGTGCGTTTCCTGGGCCTAGTCTGACGCACCCGGGAGGGTGCGGGATACTTCCTCGGTGGCGAAGGATCGACGACGGCGCAGGTCGCGCGCTGTTGTCCCTGCTGTTCTGCTCGTGGTGGTGTTGGGCGGTGGGTACGTCGCCGGTGACGTGTACGACGTGGTCCCGGGTGTGCTGACGCTGCAGCCCGAGCGGCTGCCGAACCCGCCGTATCCGCAGATCCAGGTGCCGGCTGCGGCTCCGCTCGAGGTGGTCGGCGACCCCGCCGACGCGGCCCAGCCCGAGACCGATGCGCTCGCCGCACTCCGGCAGACGCTGCAAGGAGACGCCGCGGTGGGGAGTGTCGGCGTGCTCGTTGCCGATGTGCTCACAGGTGAGGAGCTCGACGCCGCTGCCGCCGACTCCGGGCACGTCCCGGCATCCACCACAAAGCTGCTGACCGCCGCCGCTGCGGTCGCCGCCGCGGGCGCCGATCACCGTTTCACCACGAGCGTAGTCGCTGGTGCGGAGGGCGAGATCGTCCTCGTGGGCGGTGGCGACCTCACGCTCGCCGCCGGTGCCGGCGACCCGGACGCGATCGTCGGCCACGCCGGTCTTGCCGATCTCGCCGAGGACACCGCCGAGGCGCTGACCGCAGCGGGGACCACACGGGTGAGCGTGGGGCTCGACCTCGCCTACTACGCCGGACCGGACATGGCGCCACGGTGGGACGACATCGACCTCGCCGCTGGCGACGCGATGCACATGGCTCCGCTCGCGATCGAGATCGGCCGTGTCGACGGCACACGCGCCCGTGTGACCGACCCCGCGGGAGAAGCTGCGGCGGCGTTCGTTGAGGCGCTGGTGGCGGCGGGCATCACGGTCGAGGGCGAGGTGACTGAGTCGTCCGCATCCGCCGACGGCACCGAGCTCGCCGCCGTGCACTCGGCCCCGCTGAGCGACCTGATCGCGTACGCGCTGCAGCACTCGGAGAACATCCTGTCCGAGGGGCTGGGGCGGCTGGTGGCGCACGAGGCGGGGGAGGAGCCGAGCTTCGCCGGCGCCGGCGTTGCGGTCGGCATGGTGCTGGGCGAGCTCGGCATCGACGTCGCGGGGTTGGAGCTCGCCGATACCTCGGGCCTGTCCTCGACGAATCGGATCTCCCCGCGCACCCTCGTGGAGACACTGACCACAGTCGCCGAGCGGCCCGAGCTCGGTTCGGTGGCCCGCGGCCTTCCGGTTGCCGGTCTGGAAGGCACGCTCTCGACCCGCCTCGGGGACCCGCCCGCAGCCGGCCTCGTGGTCGCCAAGACCGGGACGTTGCGCACGGTCGCCTCGCTGTCCGGCTACGTCACCACCGCCGATGGTCGCCTCCTCGCCTTCGCCGTGCTCGTGGGCGACGTGCCCGCCGGCGGCCTGGCCGGCGCTCGCAGTGCGATCGACGCCTGGGTCTCCGACCTCGCCTCCTGCGGCTGCTGATGTCACTGAGGTTCTGGCCCCTCAGTGAAACCGGCAAGGGGCCAGAACCTCAGTGAAATCGGTTGTGGGGTGGGCTACGTTGGCTGACGGCATGACTCTTGCAGCGGCTCCGGGGGCGATCGACTGGGGCGTGGCGCGGCGGCGGGCGGCGGCGCTCACACCGCCGGGACCGGCCGTGGACCGGCGCGAGGCCAGCGCACTGGTGGCATCGCTGCGCCGCTCGGCACGGCGGGCACCAGCGATCGTCGGGAAGGTCACGGGCCTGCACGAGGCCGCCGAGCACGCGGCAGCGTTGCCTACCTACGTGGTGGACCGGGCGCGCTGGGCGTCCGCGAACGTGTCGATCTTCGCCGACCTGCTCGGTGACGAGATCCCCCAGGCCGGGGGTGCCGTATCGGCTCGACTCTCCGGCGAGGAGCTCGGGGTGATGCTGTCGTTGCTCGCCAGCCGCGTGCTGGGCCAGTTCGACCCCTTCGCGTCAGGCCCCGACGGTGATGCCCGCCTCCTCGTGGTCGCCCCCAACGTGCTGCACGTGCAGCGGCAGCTCCGCGTGGACCCCGCCGACTTCCACCTGTGGGTCTGCCTGCACGAGCAGACGCACGCGGTGCAGTTCAGCGCTGCCCCGTGGCTGCCCGACCACCTGCGCGCGGACATGACCGCGCTCACCACCTCGATGTCCGCCACCGGTGAGCCGGCACGTCGCGCCAGGTCGCTGCTCGAGGCCATCCCGCGCACGCTCGCGGGTGGTCCCGTGGACGCCACCTCGGGCGGTCCGCTGATGACTGCGGTGCTCACCGAGTCCGAGCGCGCCCATCTCGAGCGCATCCTCGCGGTCATGTCGCTGCTCGAGGGGCACGCCGACGTGGTCATGGACGAGGCCGGCCCGGCCGTGGTGCCCAGTGTCGCGCGCATCCGCCGTGCGTTCGAGGCGCGCCGTGACGGCCGCGGGGTGCTCGACATCCTGCTCCGCCGTCTCCTCGGCATGGACGCCAAGCTCGCCCAGTACCGCCAGGGCGCCGCCTTCGTGCGCGGCGTCACCGAGGCCGTCGGCCACGAGGGCCTCAACGCCGTCTGGACCGGCCCCGACCAGCTCCCGCTCGCCGCCGAGATCACCGACCCGGCCGCGTGGGTGCGCCGGGTGCACGGCTAGAGGCGAGAGGTCGACGGCGTTGGTCGGGCCCGATCCCGCGATCGCCCGGGTGCGTGGCGGGGTTCGCGACCTGCTCGAGCAGCTGCTCGGTGGCGTACTGGCTGAGGGTGGGCTGGTGCTGGTGGCGTGCTCGGGTGGTCCGGACTCGGTCGCGCTCGCGAGCCAGGCCGCGTTCCTCGCGCCCAGGCTCGGCATCCGTGCGGGCGCGGTCGTGGTGGATCACGGGCTGCGGCCCGACAGCGCCAACGTGGCGGAACAGGCCGCCCGCACGTGCACCGAGCTCGGGCTCCAGCCGGTGCTGGTGCGCCGCGTCACGCACCTGGACCGCGCCACCGAGACCGCCGCGCGTGAGGCCCGCTACGCCGAGATCGAGGCCGCTCGCGCCGAGACCGGAGCCATCGGCGTCCTGCTCGGCCACACCGAGGACGACCAGGCCGAGACCGTGCTCCTGGCGGCCGGCCGCGGCAGCGGCACCCGCTCGCTCTCGGCCATGGCGTGCGTCAACGGAACGCTGTGGCGGCCGCTGCTCGACGTCCGGCGTGCCGACACCCACGCCACCTGCGAGGTACTCGGCCTCCACACCGACACCGACCCCAGCAACGCCTCCGACGGGCCCTGGCGCCGCGCCGACGGCGGCCCTGTACCCCGCGCCGCCGTGCGGGACCGGGTGCTCGTCGCGCTCGCTGACGCCCTGGGGCGTGACCCGATCCCCGCGCTCGCCCGGACCGCCCGCCTCGCACGCGCCGACGCGGACCTGCTCGACCACCTTGCCGAGCAGGCCTGGGCCAGATGCGCGGTCGTGACCGACGAGCCGGAGGCGCGCTCCGCCGTCGTGCTCGACGTCGAGGCCATGGCTGCCGAGCACGAGGCGCTGCGCACCAGGGTGCTGCGCCGAGCAGCGCTCGCGGCGGGCGCGCCCGCCGTGGCGCTGCTCGCGACCCACGTGCGAGCGCTCGAGGCGCACGTCACCGACTGGCGGGGACAGGGCGAGGTCGCGCTGCCCGGCGGGATCGCTGGGCGCCGGGACTGTGGCAGGCTGGTCCTGGCCCATCGGGCTCAGCCGGCTGGCCGTGCCTGGCCCACGGCTTGATCGACGCGAGGAGACAGGCGGCGTGGACGCCAGCGAGATGGGGAACGACCTGGAGAAGGTCCTGTACACGGAGGACCAGATCCAGGACCGGCTGCGTGAGCTGGCCGCGCAGATCGACGCCGACTACGCGGGGCGCGAGGTGCTGCTCGTCGGTGTGCTCAACGGCGCGGTCATGGTGATGGCCGATCTCAGCCGCAAGCTGCAGCTGTCGGTGAAGATGGACTGGATGGCGATCTCGTCCTACGGGTCGGGCACCAAGTCCTCGGGTGTGGTGCGCATCCTCAAGGACCTCAACACCGACCTGCTCGGCAAGCACGTGCTGATCGTCGAGGACATCATCGACTCCGGTCTCACGCTGTCCTGGCTGATCTCGAACCTGCGCTCCCGTAGCCCTGAGAGCCTCGAGATCGCCACGATGTTCCGCAAGCCGGACGCCGCCAAGGTTGCGGTGGACGTGAAGTACGTCGGCTTCGACATCCCGAACGAGTTCGTGGTCGGGTATGGCCTCGACTACGCCGAGCGCTACCGCACCCTGCCGTTCGTCGGGACGCTCGCACCGCACGTCTACTCATCTTGAGCTCGGCGATCGCCGACGGCGGAGCGAGCCTCGGGCGCTCATGCTCGCGGCGAACAGAGGCGAACCTTTTCCTGGGTTCGTGCGTTGGTCGTATAGCGTCACCGCTGTTCCATCACGGAAGTTCCGAGGAAAGTAAGGATCCGGCCCGCCTCGGGTCGCCACCGCTATGAATGTCAAGAAGCTGCTGCGCGGTCCCCTCATCTGGGTACTCATCGCGCTCCTGGTCGTGTTCACGAGCTTCCGGCTGCTTGCCGGCGGCGGAACGGCGACCATCGATACCTCCACCGGCATGGAGCTGCTCGAGGGCGAGACCGTGGAGGCCGTCGAGATCAACGACGGCTACCAGCGGGTCACGCTGAGCCTGAGCGAGGCGCTCGTCATCGACGATGACGACAAGGGCACCGTCGTGCAGTTCTACTACTCCTCGGCGCAGGCCGACGCGGTGGCGGAGTCGGTGGCGGCGGCGCGCGCCGACGAGCGCCTTCCCGACGGCTACAACTCGGTGGTCCCGCAGCCCTCCATCTGGTCCTCGATCCTGCCGCTGCTGCTGACAGTGCTGCTGCTCGGTGCGCTGTTCTGGTTCCTCATGTCCCGCGTGCAGGGCGGCGGGAACAAGATGATGAACTTCGGCAAGTCGAAGGCGAAGCAGGTCACCAAGGAGATGCCCAAGGTGACGTTCTCCGACGTCGCCGGTGTGGACGAGGCGGTGGAGGAGCTCGGCGAGATCAAGGAGTTCCTCGCCGACCCGGCGAAGTTCCAGGCGGTCGGGGCGAAGATTCCCAAGGGCGTGCTGCTGTACGGCCCGCCCGGAACCGGCAAGACGCTGCTGGCGAAGGCGATCGCGGGCGAGGCCGGGGCGCCGTTCTACTCGATCTCGGGTTCCGACTTCGTCGAGATGTTCGTGGGTGTGGGCGCCTCCCGTGTGCGCGACCTGTTCGAGCAGGCCAAGGCGAACGCGCCGGCGATCATCTTCGTGGACGAGATCGATGCCGTGGGCCGGCCCCGCGGTGCCGGGCTCGGCGGCGGACACGACGAACGGGAGCAGACGCTGAACCAGCTCCTGGTGGAGATGGACGGCTTCGACGGCAACCAGAACGTCATCATGATCGCGGCCACGAACCGGCCCGACATCCTCGACCCGGCCCTGCTGCGACCGGGGCGGTTCGACCGCCAGGTGGCGGTCGAGGCGCCCGACCTGCGCGGCCGCGAGGCGATCCTCCGGGTCCACTCCCAGGGCAAGCCGATGGCGCCGAAAGTCGATCTGCACATGGTTGCCAAGCGGACGCCGGGGTTCACCGGCGCGGATCTCGCGAACGTGCTGAACGAGGCGGCGCTGCTGACCGCCCGCGAGGGGCGTGCCCTCATCGACGACCCGGCCCTCGACGAGGCGATCGACCGGGTGGTGGCCGGACCGCA
>NZ_JBMDXJ010000292.1:0-6719 GCF_048594945.1 Pseudactinotalea sp.
CCGGAAGCAACGTCTCGCGCAGCATCTCCAGCACTGCCGGCCCCCCGGTGCCGATCGTGTAGGTGTAGCCGAGGCCGCGCGCGCCCGAGGCCAGCGTCAGCTGGACGAATACGGTCTCCTGCGCGCGGAACGCCTGCATCGCGTCGGTGCGCGGTCGCTCGACCTCAAGCTCGCACAGCCACGCGTCCGCTCGGACGATCGGATCGGCGGTGGTCACGAGATCCTCCTGGCGTCGAGCAGCATCGACTGCTGCGGGTTGAGCGTGGGCATCGGCAGCCCCGCAACCGTGAGCACGCTGCCGTCGAGCTCGATGCCGTGCTCGGCGGCGGTAACCCAGGCCGGGTCCTGCGGCTCGTGTCGGCTGCCCATGCCGATCTCGGTACGAACCCGCAGCAGGTAGCGGGCCGCGGGGTCCAGGCCCGGCAGGCGCACGCGCCCGCTCTGCCCACGCGCACTGGTGGCCGAACGCGACCAGATCAGCACGGCGCGACTGCCGTCCTGCGCGACCACGCCGTGAAGCGCGGTGTGCTCATCGGCCAGATCGGCGTTGACGACTCGGCCCGTGTGCAACAGCGGCCGCAGTTCCTTGTAGAGGTCCACCCACGCCCGGATCGCCGTGAGGTCCTCAGGGTTCGCCGACGTGAGGTCCATCTCGATGCCGGCGTGCGCGATGAGAGCCGCCGTGAGCCGGTACGACAGGTCGGTGACCCTCGACGTGGTGTGTGAGCGCGCGGCGCCGAGATGAGACCCGATCAGCTCGGGCGGCAGCAGCATCCGGGTCCAGCGCTCGATCTCGGTGCGCTCCACGGGATCGTTGCAGTCGGACGCCCACGCGCGATCGGTGTGATCGAGGATGCCGAGGTCGATCCGCCCGCCACCACCGGAGCAGGTCTCGATCTCCAACCCGGGGTGCCGTTCGCGCAGCTCGTCGAACATCCGGTACAGCGCGAGCGTCTGCTCGCGCACGAGTGGCCGCTCTCCAGTGCCGCGACGTCCCACCGCCTCGAGCAGATCCCGGTTGTGATCCCACTTCAGGTAGTCGATCGCGTAGTCGCTGATCAGGGTGCTGACGCGTTCGAGCAGGTAGTCGTAGGCATCCGGGCGTCCGATATCGAGCACGTACTGGTTCCGAGCACTCGGGCCGAGCCGCTCGAAGGGCCCCAGCACCCAGTCGGGGTGCGCGCGGGCCAGGTCGGAGTCGAGGCTGATCATCTCTGGCTCGAACCAGAGCCCGAACTGCATGTCGTGTGAGCGGACCACCTCGGCCAGCGGCGCGAGCCCCTGTGGCCAGACGTCACGGTCGACCGTCCAGTCACCGAGGCCGGCATTGTCGGCCCGGCGCCCCTGGAACCAGCCGTCGTCGAGGACCACGCGCTCGATCCCGATCTCGGCCGCCCGCTCGACCAGGGTGGTCAGCGTGGCGAGGTCATGGTCGAAGTACACGGCCTCCCACGTGTTGAGCACGAGCGGTCGCGGCGTGCTCGGGTGCGTCGCCCGCGCACGCAACCGTTGATGCAGGCGGTGTGCCACGCCGTCGAGCCCGGCCCCGGACCAGGTGAGCACGGCCGTCGGGGCCTCGTACCGCTCACCCGGTGCGAGCAGGACCTCGCCGGGGTGGAGCAGCTCGCCGGCGCCGAGGACCGCCGAGAACGCACCGGCACCTTCGGGAAGTCGTTCGAGGAGGTATTCGGCTTCGCCGCTCCAGGCCAGGTGGACGGCCCACACCTCACCGGTGCCGAAGCCGAAGCCGGGCGTCCCCGCCGCGAGCAGGAACGGCGAGTCGTGACCGGGCTTGCCGCGGTGCGCTCGGCGCGTGTAGGTGCCATCGCGCACCGGTCCGCGCTGGGGCGAGCGCTCGCGGCACCACTTGCCGGTGAAGTCGAGCATCTCGGTGGCGCGGTCGGGGAGTGGCATGAGGGCGCGGAGCCCGCCGAGTGCGTACGCGCAGGCACCGGAACCCGTGCGCTCGATCGTCATGTCGATGGTGAGCACGCCGAACTGGTCCAACGCGAAGGTGACCTCATCACGGAAGCCGGCCACGTCGTCGTTCATCACGATCGAGACTCGACCACCGCCGCCGGCGTCGATCTGTGCCGTGCACGAGATGACCTCGGGGCGAGGCGTGGTGGCCGTACCCGCGGCGTGACCACTCTGCGCCGGCGTGCCGGACCAGCCGTCGCGCTCCGTGGCCCAGATCGTCAGCCCGCGCGGAGTGTCCGGGGCGTTGTTGAGCACGGCCGGAGCGCTGCTGCCGAGCAGATCGGCCCACGGTTGCGGCGCGGGTCCGAGGTCGGCACCCCAGTGCAGCACCGACGGCACCGGGCCGGTGGTGTCGATCGCGATCGCCGTGCCCGCTGCCCTGAGTGTGAGAACTCCGACGTCCTCGTTGGCCATGACTCTCCTCGCCGTATTATTTGACGGCGTTAATAAACCAGGTCTACGCTCATCCCGCAACCACCACCCGGTACTGGCGCCGAGCCGGATGCCACACGCTCCAGGTGGGCCGTCGATGGTGCGGACACCGCAGAAGAGGGACCCGATCGATGACGTTCAAGGACCACGTGAGAGCCTCATGGCTCCCCGAGGAGGGCTGCTGATGGTCGCCGCATCCTCCGGCGCGGTACCCGTGGCCGGCACCCGGGAACGCGCCACCGGCAAGGGCTGGCGCGCCGCGCGTCACAGCTGGCGGCAGCACTGGGAGCTCTACCTGCTGATGCTCGTGCCGCTCGCCTGGTTCGTCATCTTCAAGTACGTGCCGATGTCGAACGCGGTGCTGGCGTTCAAGGACTACCACGTGCTCGAGGGGGTCTGGGGCAGTCCCTGGGTCGGCCTCAAGCACTTCCAGGCGTTCATCGACAACCCGGTCGCCCTGACGCTCGTCAAGAACACGTTCTTCCTGTCCGGATACGTGCTGCTCGCCAGCTTCCCGATCCCGATCATCCTCGCGCTCGCGCTCAACGAGGTCCGCCAAGGCATCTTCCGCAAGAGCGTGCAGATGGTCACCTACGCGCCGTACTTCATCTCCACGGTCGTGGTCGTCTCGATGACGATCCTGGTGCTGTCGCCGCAGCTCGGGTTCGTCAGCGACGCGCTCGGCGTGATCGGTGTGCCGATGCCCGATCTGCTCGGCCGAGCCGAGTACTTCCGGCACATCTACGTGTGGAGCGACGTCTGGCAGACCGCCGGGTACTCGGCGGTGATCTACCTGGCCGCGCTCGCCGGCATCGACCCGGGCCTGTACGAGGCGGCGCGCGTCGATGGCGCCTCTCGGCTGCAGCGGATCCGCCACGTCGACATCCCGAGCATCATGCCGACCGCCGTGATCATCCTGATCCTGGGCGTCGGCAACGTGATGGCGATCGGGTTCGAAAAGGCGTTCCTGCTCCAGAACCCGCTGAACCTGGGCACCTCGGAGATCATCGCGACCTACGTCTACAAGGTTGGCCTGCTCAATGCGAACTTCAGCATGGCGACGGCGGTGGGGCTGTTCAACTCGGTCGTCAACCTCGTGCTGTTGCTGCTGGTCAACGTGGTGGCGAAGCGAGTGACGGGGAACGGGCTGTGGTGACCGCGATGACGCAGGTGCCGACGGCCGAGCCGCAGCGCTCCGACACGAGGCCACCCCGCAGGCCGCGCCGGATGCGCGAGTCGGGCGGCGACCGCGTGTTCTTGTCCCTCGTCTACGTGCTGCTGACGATCGCGCTGCTGGCCGTGCTTGTCCCGCTGATCTACATCCTGGCGAGTTCCTTCAGCGACCCGCTCGCCGTGAGTGCCGGGCGGGTGTTCTTGTGGCCGGTCGACTTCACGCTGCGCGGGTACGAGACCGTGCTGGGCGACCCACAGATCCTCACCGGCTACGCCAATTCGATCTTCTACGCGGTGGTCGGCACGCTGATCAGCGTCACGCTCACGGTCGCGATCGCCTACCCACTCTCGCGCAAGGATCTGTTCGGGCGCAACGTCATCACGATGTTGATCGTCTTCACGATGCTGTTCTCGGGCGGTCTGATCCCGACGTACCTCGTGGTGCAGTCGCTCGGCATGCTCGACACCCGCTGGGCGTTGGTGATCCCGCAGGCGATCGGCGTCTGGCAGGTGATCATCGCGCGGTCCTTCTTCCGCTCCTCGATCCCGGACGAGCTCACCGAGGCGGCACAGCTCGACGGCGCCCGCCCGTTGCGAGTGCTGTGGTCGATCGTGCTGCCGCTGTCGAAGCCGCTGCTGGCGGTGATCGCCCTCATGTACGCGATCTACCAGTGGAACTCCTACTTCGACGCGCTGCTCTACATCCGTGACTCAGATCTGCAGCCGCTTCAGATCGTGCTGCGCAACATCCTCATCCTCAACGGATCCAGCGGCGGCATGAGCGCCATCGACGCGGTCGAGCGACAACAGCTGGCGAACCTCGTCAAGTTCTCCCTGATCGTCGTCTCGACCGTGCCAGTACTGGCCATCTACCCGTTCGTCGCGCGCCACTTCAACAAGGGCGTGATGGTCGGGTCGGTGAAGGGATGAGACCGAGATTCCGGCCGCGCGCCCGCACGGCAGGACCCCACGGCCGCTGAGCGGCCAACTTTGAAGGTAGCGAGTAGAGAGGCTCGACATGCCCGTGATCACCAGAAGGCGAACGGCGACGGCGGTGCTCGCCGCAGCCAGCCTCCTCGCCGTCGCTGCATGCAGCGGTGGCCAGGACGACCAGTCGGACCCCGAGGGTCCCACCACGCTGACCATCTTCACGATGGAGAACACCGATCAGGACCTGGACACCAACAGGTTCACCGAGTACGTCCGGGAGGAGCTCGGCATCGAGCTCGAGTTCCAGACGACGACCTATGACGGCACGGCGGCCGGCGAGGCACGGCAGATCTCCCTCGCGAGCGGTGACCTGCCCGATGTGTACGCCCTCGTCTCCTGGGTCAACCAGTTCAGCCAGACCGAGCTGCTCAATCTCGGTAGCCAAGGCGTGCTGCAGCCGCTCAACGATCTCATCGCCGAGCACGCGCCCAACATCTCGCAGGCCTTCGCCGATCACCCCGAGCTCGAGGCGCTGGCCACCGCCCCGGATGGCAACATCTACGGCCTCCCGCAGTGGAACGACTGCTTCCACTGCACCTACCAGGCCAAGCTGTGGCTCAACACCGAGTGGCTCGACACCCTCGGCCTGGAGATGCCGACCACGACCGAGGAGATGCGCGAGGTCCTCGAGGCGTTCGTCACGCAGGATCCGAACGGCAACGGTCAAGCGGACGAGATCGGGATCGGCGGTGCCGTACAGATCGCGGACGTGATCCCGTACTTCATGAACGCGTTCGCCTACGATCCGCTCGGCGGCGAGACCACCACACTGTCGTTGGCGCTGGATGGCGACCAGGTCGTCACGCAGGCGACCACCGAGGAGTGGCGTGAGGGGCTGGAGTACATCGCCGGCCTGTACGCCGACGGCCTGATCGACCAGTCCTCCTTCACGCAGAACGCCGAGGCGCTGCAGGCCAAGGGCAACAACGCTGACGCCCCGCTGCTCGGTGGCTGCACCGCGCTGCACCCGGCGATCTGCGTCGAGCTCAGCGACGAGAACACCCGCCACACCGCCTACGACGCGGTACCTCCGTTGACCGGCCCGAACGGCGCGCAGTACACCACGTACAACTTCCCGAGCACCCCGGGCGCGATGTGGGCCATCACGGCCACGGCGTCCGAGGCCGAGCAGATCGCTGCCATCATGCTGGCGGACCTGCTCTACACGGTCGAGGGCCGCAACCTCGGTCAGTTCGGGCTCGAGGATGTCGCTTGGCGGCTGCCCGAGGCCGATGAGGTGGCACTCGACCCGGAGCTGGAGCCGATCGTGGCTCTGATCCCGGCCGACGCAGACAACCCGGACAGCGTCAACGGCGCATGGGGCTCGAGCGCCCAGCTGTACGCGCCGGCCGAATGGCGCAACGCCGAGGTGCAGCCGGAGGACCCGTACCTGGTGAGCGGCTACGAGCGGCGGCTCTTCGAGGCCACGCAGCTCTACGCCGACCACGTGCCGCAGGACATGGTCTTCCCGTACTGGCGAGTCTGGGTGGACGGCTCGCTCTCGGGAGAGCTCGCCACGCTGCAGACCAACATCTCCAGCTACATCGACCAGACGAACGTCGAGTTCATCACCGGTCAGCGGGACATCACCGACGACGCCGCGTGGGACGCCTACGTGCAAGGCTTCGAGGGTCTCGGGCTGTCGCGCTACGTGGAGATCTACCAGACCTCCTACGACGCCAGCGCGGCCGGCTGACCTGCGACCACCCGACCAGAGGACACCGAGATGACCAGCACGCCCCGCCGCATCCTGCGGTTCGAGCAGCCCGCGACTCGATGGATGCAGGCGCTCCCCGTCGGCAACGGCCGGCTCGGCGGCATGGTGTTCGGCGACCCCGCCCGCGAGCGGATCGCGCTGAACCTCGACACCCTCTGGTCGGGTGGCCCGCACGGCAGCGGCGTGACCGACGGCCCCAGCACGGTCGCCGAGGTGCGCCGGCAGCTGCTGGAGGAACGGGACGCGATCGCTGCAGGCGAGGCCTCCCTCGCCATGCAGGGACCGGACCCGGAGTCCTACCAGCCCCTCGGCGACCTGCTCATCGAGCAGGAGCAGGTCGCCGACCGGGACAGCTACGGGCGTGAGCTCGACCTGTCGACCGGGGTGGCGTCGTCGACCATCACCACCCCGCGTGGGTGGCGCCGCC
>NZ_JBMDXJ010000293.1:0-8488 GCF_048594945.1 Pseudactinotalea sp.
GATCGGCGGGCTTCGACCTGCCAGACGCGATGCGCGTCGGCCGTGCCCTCGCGGAGGCCCACTACCTCTGGTACGAGGAGCCCATGCGAGAGTTCAGCGTGTCCGCGTACCGCGCTCTGGGCGAGCACGTGGGTGTGCCTCTGCTTGTGGCCGAGACTTCAGACGGCGTGCACATGAACGCAGCGGACTTCATCGCCTCCGGCTGCGCGACCTTCGGGGTACGCGCCAGCGCGCGTCTGCGGGGCGGCGTCACCGGCTCGCTGCGGATTGCGCACCTCGCCGACGCCTTCAGGCTGCGGGCAGAGGTTCACGGTGATGATCTTGCGAACCAGCACCTGTGCATGGCGATCTCAAACACGACCTACTACGAGTCCTTGGTTCGAACGACCACCGTGCGCCGAGCGCCAGAGATCGACTCGTCAGGTTACTTGCGCGCTCCGGAAGGACCCGGAATCGGGTTGCCTGCCAACCTGGCACTGCCACCCGAGCTCGAGGAATATGCGGCTCCCGCTGCCGCATCGGCATGAACCCCACCGGACGCAGGTTGATGACCAGCGATGAGGCGGCGCCGCGCACCGACGATGTGCTCTGGTGGCAGCGTGCCCCCGACGACTGGCTGAGTGCGATCCCACTCGGTAACGGACGGCTCGGAGCGAAGGTCCATGGTCGGGCGGTGACCGAGCGGATCGCGCTCAATCTCGACACCCTCTGGTCCGGTGGACCGCAGCAGCATTCGATCGTCGGCGGACCCGCGGTCGTCGACGAGCTGCGCAGACTGCTCTTCGCCGGTGGGGCTCGCGCTGAGGCCGATCGACTCGCACGGACGCTTGAAGGTCCCGACGTCGAGGCATTCCAGCCAGCCGGCGACCTCGAGATCACCGATCTCAGCGCGCGCGCAGACACGCGAATCATCGACTACCGCACCGAGCTGGACATGTCCACGGGAGTGGCAACGACGCGCTACGGCCACGCCGCTACGGCACTGAGACGCACGATCTACGTCTCCTATCCCGACGACTGCCTGGTCGCACGCATCGATGCGTTGCAGGGCTCACTCCACCTCGGGATCCGGTTGACCTCGCCGCACCCCACCGTCTCGTCGATGGGACCGCTGACGATCCAGGGCTACGCACCCGCCTGGGTCGACGGCGCAGCGTGCCTCTTCCGCGAACCCCAAGACCCACCGGCACGTTATGGCGACCACGGCGGCGTCGGCTTCGTGCTCGGCCTCGACGTCGATGCCGACGGCGGCGAGGTCATCCGTGAGGAAGATCGCCTCGTGGTCTGCGGTGCGAGCAGCGTGACCATTCGCTTGGCTGGCGGGACAACGTTCCAGGATTGGCGGACACCTGCCTCGCGCGATCTACGACCTGTGCGAGCACGCGTGGCAGGGCTCCTGGCAGCGGCGGCTGCCCGCTCCGAACCCGACCTCGCCCAGCGCCACATCGCTGACCATCGGGCCCTCTATGAGCGGGCCGAGCTGCGGCTCGACTCGCCTGTCTCCCGAGACGATCTACCCATCGACGAGCGAATCGCCCTCGTTCGCGACGGCGGATCGGACCCGGGGCTCATCGCCGATCTGTTCGCGTTCGGCCGCTATCTCCTCATCGCATCCTCCCGCCCCGAAACGCAGCCGGCACACCTCCAAGGCATCTGGAACGAGAGCATCACGCCCCCGTGGTTCGCCGACTGGACGACCAATATCAATCTCCAGATGAACTACTGGGTCGCAGAGGTCGGTGCCTTGCCGGAGTGCGTGGAGCCACTGATCGGCCTGGTCGAGGACCTCGCTGAGGCGGGACGCGTCACGGCCCGGGAGGTGTTCGGCTTCGACGGCTGGTGCGTCAATCACAATGTCGATATCTGGCGAACGAGTTGGCCTGTAGGCGAAGGACTCAACACACCGAAGGCGTCGCTGACCCCCACGTGCGGAATGTGGATCCTCGCGCAAGCAGTGGAGCACGAACGGTTCGATCCGGACGAGACCTTTGCGCGCGACAGACTGCTCCCGCTCGTCGAAGGCGCCGTAGCGTTCGCACTGGACCTTCTTGTGCCCCACCCGACAACAGGGCACCTGGTCACCGCGCCGTCGACATCGCCTGAGAACGAGTTTCTCGACGTCGACGACGTCGTGGCCAGCGTCGACTACGGCTCGACGTTCGATCTCTGGCTGATCCGCGATCTGCTCACGGGGTACCTCCACCTCGGCGAACGGCTTCGCGTGGCGCTGTCGAGGGCCGATGACGCAGCACGAGCGCTCTCTTTGCTCCCAGCAGTTCCGCTCGGGTCGGACGGTCGGATCCAGGAATGGGCGACGCCGTGGCGGGAGGCCGAGCCCGGGCATCGCCACCTCTCTCATCTCTACGGGCTCTATCCCGGTGACGGCATCGACCTGATCGAGACACCCGAGCTGGCGGCCGCAGCGCAGCGCACGCTCGATGTGAAGGCGACGCACGGCCACCCCGTCAACGGTTGGCCACACGCATGGGCAGTCGCATTGCGCGCGCGTCTGGCCGACGCCGAAACCTGCAACGCCTTGCTCGAGAACCTGGTGCGGACTGACAAGATCGGCCGGGGTCTCCTCTACATCTCGAGCCGGGGCATCTTCCAGATCGACGCGAACCTCGGCGTGTCAGCTGCCATCGCCGAGATGTTGCTTCAGAGCCATCGCGGAACGATTCGCGTGCTGCCGGCGCTGCCTCGTTCCTGGGAGCGCGGATGCTTCCGCGGGCTACGCGCGCGCGGCGGCGTCAGCGTGAGCGCACGCTGGAGCCCCGGCGAGGTCGACATCGAGCTGACCGCTCAGGACGACGGCGTTCACTCCGTGCTTGTACCGGGCGCAGATGAGCCGGAGCTGGTCCACCTGCGCTCGGGTGTCAGAACAGGCTGGTCTTGGCGACGCGGCGCGCAAGCCAGTTCGCGAGGACCAGCATGATCAGCGCGATCACCGACTTGAACAGACCGATGGCTGCCGCGTAGGAGTACTGCGGGATGGATGAGGCGAACGCGACGTTGTAGGAATAGGTGTCGATCACCTCGGACACACCGAGGTTGAGCGGTGTCTGCATGAGCAGCACCTTCTCGAACCCGACGGAGAGCATCGAGCCCATGTTGAGAATCAGCAGGGTGACCATGACCGGCAGGATGCCCGGCAGATCGATGTGCCAGATGCGCCTCACGATCGAGGCGCCATCGACCTTCGCCGCTTCGTGCAGCTCCGGATCGATCCCGGCGAGCGCGGCCAGGTAGATGATCGCCGAGTATCCCAACGTCTGCCAGGCGCCGGACCACACGTAGGTGTGCCGGAACAGCCCTGCGCTCAGGAAGTCTGTGCGCTCGCCACCGAGCGCCTCGATGGCGTCGTTCACGATCCCGTCGCTCATCGAGAACAGCATCAGGATGATGCCGACGATGACCACCGTCGAGATGAAGTACGGCGCATAGGTGATGAGCTGAACCGTGCGCTTGAACTTCGCCCTGCGGACCACGTTGAGGAGCAGTGCCAGCAGGATCGGCAAGGGGAACAACGCCAGCAACTCGTAGAAGTTGAGCAACAGCGTGTTCTTGACGACGATCCCGAACTGGTAGGAGTCGAGGAACTGCTGGACGTACTTGAAGCCTGCCCATGGGCTCCCATTGATCCCGAGCGCCACGCTGAAGTCCTTGAACGCCATCTGCAGCCCGTACAGAGGTGCCCACATGAACACGATGCCGAAGACAAAGGGTGGGAGCAGCAGCACGTAGAGCCGCCACGACCGCTTGAGCCGGACCGACAGCGGGTACTGGTGCGTGCTCGGCTTGCGCACGCGACCGCCATCCGGCGGCGGGCTCGGCGTTGTCTTCACGGCTGTCTCCGCCGTTACCATCGTTCCCCCGCTCACTTGAGTGATCCGATCAGAGCGCCCTTGGTGAAGTGCTTCTGTACAAACGGGTAGGCGATCATCGGAGGAATCATCGCCGCCACGATCAAGGCGTACTTCAACTTGTCGAACAACTCCTTGCGTCGTGTCAGCTCGGCGACATCGCCGCCGATCATCTCCGGGCTGACCTGGCTCTGTGTGAGGATCTCGCGCAGCACCAGCTGCAACGGGAACAGGTCTTGATCCGACAGGTAGAGCAGGGCGTTGAACCAACCGTTCCACTGGGCAATCCCGTAGAAGAGCACGTTGACAGCGATGATCGGCTTGCTCAGCGGCATCGCGATCTTGAAGAAGAAACGGAAGTCGGTCGCCCCGTCGAGCTGAGCTGCCTCCATCAGTTCCCCCGGAACGTTCATCCGATAGAACGTCATCGTGATGAGGATGTTGAAGACGTTGAGCGCCCCGGGCAGGAAGACGGCCCAGGGCGTGTTCAGCAGCCCCAGCGAGTTCACGATCATGTAGGTCGGGATGATGCCCGCGCTGAACAGGAACGGAATCAGGAAGAAGAACGTCAGCGCGCGTCGGAAGGGTAGATCGTCACGTGAGAGGACGTAGCTGGCGAGCAGGGTCAGCATCGTCCCGACCGCCGCACCGGCCACGGTGTATCCGACCGAGTTCAGGAAACCGCGCACCAGTCCCGGCGAGTCCAGGACCGCCTCGTATGCCTGGGTCGTGAAACCGACCGGCCAGAGCCAGACGTCACCGCGGGTGAGCGCGTCGGCGTCGGACAACGACGCGCTCACCACGAAGATCAGCGGGTACAGCACCGACAGCGTGAAGGCCACCAACGCGATGTAGGTGAACAGCATGAACACCGAGTCGCCCGGCGAGAACGCCATCCGCCGCCGGCGCGGCACCGCAGCACTCATCCCTGGCGAGCGTCGTGCGCCTGCTGGTGCAGGTCGATGTACTCGAGCAGCCCCATCGACTCGAGCGCCGCGACGTACTCGTCCCACGCACCGTCGTCCTCGATGTCCTTCTCGCCGATGGCGAACGCGGCCATGTTCGAGCGCACATGCGACTCGATGCTCGTGGCGATGTCGGCACGGCGCGCAGCCGCGGACTCATCAAAGATCATGCTCGGCAGGTACATCTCCTGCGGAGGCTTGAACTCCTCGTACACCGTGGTCGCGTTGTAGAGGTCCACCTCCAGAGTGGGGCTGTTCGCGTCGACGTAGGCCGCCAGCCGCTGGTCGTTGGAGCTGTACGACAGCGTCGCCGATCCCCAGCTCGTCCCCGCGGGAGCGGGCCACGACTTGCCCCAGTAGAGGGCCTGACGACCATCGATGCCGAGACCGCCCTCCTCGACGTAGGACCAGTTGTCCTCGTTGCCACTCGAGCCGCGCAGGCCGCCCTCGAGGTCCATCATGTAGTCCGCCCACTGGACCAGGACCTCGGGGTTCTCACAGTTCTTGGTGATGACGAACGGTCGCGAGCGGTCCGACTCGTAGTCCCACCGGGCGTAGCGGACACCCTCGGGGCCGGCGAGGGGCGGCACGCTCACGTAGTCGCGCCACAGCGCGTCGGGGTTCTCGTAGTCGATGTCGGCGAACCAGCCCCAGTAGTAGCTGCGCACAAACCCGAGGCGACCCTGATTGCCGGCGCGCAGAAGCTCGTCGCCAGTGATGGTGAAGGCAGTCCGGTCGAGGGTGCCGTCGAGGTTGAGGGTGCGCAGATAGCGCAGTGCCTCGCGCCACTCCGGCCTGTTCGCGGCGAAGTCCACCTGGCCGTCGACCAGGCGGAGCCAGCCGCCACCCTGCCCGTCCGAGCCCGGGTTGTAGAGGAACGAGTTCATGATGTAGCTGTCGATGAAGTCGCCCCACTCGGAGCTGCCGACGGCGAAGGGGATCATGGAGCCGGTGCCGGAGGGATCCTGCTCCTTGAACTGCTTGAGGACCTCACGCAGCTCCTCGGTTGTCTCCGGCATCGAGGCGCCCACCGCGTCCAAGTATTTCTGATTGATGAAGGCGCGACCAGGGCTGACCCGGCAGTGGAAGCAGTCGTTGGGCGTGGAGATCTGGTACTTGTGACCATCGCGCGCAGTGAGCGTCGCACCCCAGTCCGGGTAGTCGCTCATGATCTGGCGCATCATCGGCGAGTACGTCTCGATGAGGTCCTCGAGAGGATGGAAGAGGCCCTGACTCCCGTACAGAGACACCTGATCGGCGGTGAACGGCAGGCCCAGGTAGGCGTCGGGCATGTCGCCCGCGGTGATCTGTGCGTTGACCCGGGTGAGGTCGGAGTCGGTGTTGATGACGACCTTGTACTCCACCTTGACACCGGTCCGCTCCTCCATCCAGCGGGAGAACTCGTTGGTGTTCCAGTCGTCGACCACGTCGCTGCTGAGCTTGACACCGATCGTGAACGTCTTGTCGCCGGTGTAGAACGGCTCTCGGACGTAGGCACGGGGACCCACGTAGGGGTCCGGGTAGAAGATTCCCTCGGTGATCTCCTCGCCGAGTTGTACCTGCTCGACACCCTCGACTCCGGTGGGGGCGATCGACTCGCCAGGCGCCGGCGTGTCGGCGTTGTTGCAGGAGGAGAGCACGGTTGCGGCGGCGATCGAGCCAGCGCCGACGACGCCGAAGCGCAGCAAGGACCGGCGATTGATCATCCGGTCGGTGGGGTTGGTATGAGTCATGGGTGTTCCCTCTCTACGTCGAGATTGAGGCGATCTACCTGTGGTTGGGCATCGAAAGCCGGGTTGGAATCTGACCTATGTCGTTGTTGTCACGTTCGTCTGCACCATGCCGACGACGTCGCTGATCGCGTCTGGCTCGGCCATCTCGCCGAAGACGCAGTTCTCGATGCGCACGTCAACCACCGGGCTGTGGGCGAACCCGGCGACGTGCATCGCGCGCTTGGCCTTGCCCACCCGCACGTTCGTGATCTCGATGTTGCTCACGACCGGGGTGCGTGGACCGTTCAGGCCCTCGCCACGGTGCAGGTTCAGGCTGAGGAACTCCTTCTTGAGCTCCGTCGCCTCGACGTCGTCGACGTACACGTTCCTCACGTAGCCACCACGGGCGGCGTTCGACTTGATGTAAAGGCCGTAGTAGAGCTTCGGCGATCCGATCGTGCAGCGCCGCACGTAGACGTCGCTGACGCCGCCCGTGAGCTCGCTGCCGATGGTGAAGGCGCCGTAGCGGCTGGTCATCACGCAGTCTTCGATCACGATGTTGCGGCTCGGGACGCCCACCCGCTCGCCATCTGATTCGCGGCCCGACTTGATGGCGATCGCGTCATCGCCCACGTCGAAGCGGCAGCGGCGGATCACCACATCGGTGCAGGATTCGGGATCGACACCATCATTGTTCGGGCCGAAGGTGTCCACGTGAACGTCCTCGACGAGCACGGAGGTGCACAGCACCGGGTGGATCTCCCAGAATGGTGACCGCAGGATCGTCACGCCCTGGATCCACACGTTGCGGCAGCGGTACGGCTCGATCATGGCGGGGCGGAAGTGGGAGCCCGGAGCGACCACGCGGTCCGCCACAGGCACGCCTGCACGCACCTGCTCGACGAGCACCTGCCAGTCCTGCTCCTGTGTGGGCATCCCCTCGCGCCACCCGTACTCGGTGAGCCCAGACCAGGGCCACCAGTTCTCGTTGGAGGCACCGCCGTCGAGCACTCCCCCGCCGGTGATCGCCACGTTCTCGGCGTCAAGCGCGTAGATCAGAGGGCGGTACCCCATGATCTCCACGCCCTGGAAGCGCGTGAGGACCGCCGGAAGGTAGCGCTCGGGGTCGGTGACGAACCGAATAGTGGCTCCTGCGGCCACGTGCAGGTTGGTGTTGCTCAGCAGTTCGATGGGACCGCTGCGGTACTCGCCGGCCCCGAGCACCACCCGGCCTCCCCCGGCCGCGTGAACGGCCTCGATGGCGCGAGCGATCGCCTCGGTACAGTCGGTCCGAGCATCCGCCACGGCACCGAAGTCCTCAACCCGCACCTCGCGGTCAGCACAGGTGGGCGCCTGCACGCGCTCGAGGATCGCCTCGGCGCGATGCCACCCTGGACCCGCGTCTGCCCACTCCTCGGACCGCATCCTTGCCCTGCCTCGTTCACGTCGTCGTGGTGATCTCATCGCCTCCGCGATGCGGCAAAGGTACTATGTCTCACCTCTAGCGTCAACATATGACGTGTGACTGGCGATGTGTCGCTAGCACCGCAGCAGCCCGCGGGCGGCGAGGTTCGCCATCAACGCACCGATGCCGAGCTCCCACGGCGCCAGCGCCTCGCTGTGCCCCACCCGATTGACCAGCGCGCCCAGATGCGGCGAGGAGATGCGCACCACGTCGCCCACGTGGTGCGTGAACCCCAGCCCCGGCTCCCCGCGATCATCGGTCGGGGCGAACATCGTTCCCAGGTAGAGCACCAGCCCATCGGGATACCCGTGGTGGGCGCCGATCGCCTGCGCCACGAGATCGGACGGATCCCGGCTGATCTGCTCCATGTGGGAGCTCGCGTTCAGCTCGTAGCCCTCCATGCCCTCCACCGAGAGCGTGACGGTCTCGGTGCGAACCTGCTCGAGCTTGAACCCGTCGTCGAACAGCCGCACAAACGTGCCC
>NZ_JBMDXJ010000294.1:0-6537 GCF_048594945.1 Pseudactinotalea sp.
CGGTGCGGGACGGCGTCGGCCTCATCACGAGCATCGACCCGGCGAGCGGTGAGACCGTCACCCTGACGGTCCCCGCGGCCGAGTACGCCATCGCCGTCGACGGCGGGCTTGTCGTGGCGATGGACGTCGACCGCGGCCACATCATGCGGGTCAACGACGCCGACGAGCGTGTATGGGAGACGGCGTTCGATGTCGCCGTCCTCGACGGCGACACCCGCGGCTGGCCCGATCTGCCGGTCGCGCTGGCCGATGACATTCTCGTGGTCGGCGGCCCGCTCCCCTATGCCGTCGATGTTCGGAACGGTGAGCTCATGACGGAGCCTGCGCGCTGGGCCGTCTGGAGCACTCCGTTCGGGACGACCGCCGAGGGCGTCGATGCGCTCGGCCCGGTGCGCTACCTCATCGACCGTGATGGCGACGTGCAGACCATGCGGGCCGACGGCATCGCGCTGCGTGTCGACGACGGCATCGGCAGCGACGTCCTGCTCAAGATGGACGGCCCCTTGCTCACGGCCACCTCCGCGGACAACATCGCGCTCTGGATGGTCCCCGACGAGGCCGGCCCCAGCGACCGGATCGCCACCTTCGCGATGGCGCGACTGGCGGGTGTGGTGGTCGCGGCCGGTGTGGGCGAGGTCGTCACCGTGAGCGGACACGACCTGGTCACCGGCGAGGAGCTGTGGCGGCTGCCCGAAGGCTCCTGGCCCGACACGCTCGCCGGGTCCGGGAGCACGCTGCTGCGCCTGGAAAACCAGGAGACGCTGGCGGCGATGGACATCCGCACGGGGGATGAGCTGTGGCAGCTCTCGACCGGGCCGGTCCGCAGCGTGGCAGCTACGGACCACGGCATGGTGGTGCTGACCGACGGCGCCCTCACGTCGTGGCAATGGCCGTGACCGGGTGGGGCAGGATGGCAGTGTGCTCACTCTGACCACGCGGGCCGCGACATCGGCCGCACGGCCTCGCCCATGACGAGCACCGACGAGTTCATCCTCACGGAGCAGCTGCCCGGTGCTGCGCCGACACGCACACGCAGGCCACTGCCGTTGATCCGCCGAGCCGAGACGTGGATCGCGATCGCTGTCGCACTCATCCTCACGGGAGTGATGATCACGCCGGGACCGATCTATCCCCCGCTCGGCGACGGGATCGCGTGGAACGTCCTCGACATGGACCTCACCACCGAGCCGGACCTCGCGTGGGAGACCGAGCTCCCCGAGACGGCTTACCTGCTCGGCGCCGGCGCGGACACGATCGCGGTCGCGGTGGATGGCGAGGTGTCCGAGGACAGCGACAGCCTGCCGGCGCTGACGATCCTCGGACTGGATGCGACGACCGGCACGCAGCGGTGGGAGATCGACGACCCGGACCGGTCGTGCCTGCCCGACGGCACCTTCGTCACATGCGTTCAGGGCAGCGGCGAGCCCGAGGCGACGATCAGCGTGTACCCGGCCACCGACGCCCCGCCGACCGTTCACGACTATCCCGGTGCCATCACCGCCGTCGCGCTCGACGACGGTGGGCTGCTCGTCGCCGAAGGCGGCGGCACCGGCATCGCCATGCTCGTCCGGCTCGACACCGAGGGTGAGGAGCTGTGGCGCTCGCGGCTGTCCGTGTCGGGTCAGGCCGGTCCTGGCGAGATCAGCCTCGAAGCCAACGGTGGCTATGTGGCGGTGTCAGGTGGCATCCTCTACGACCTCGCCACCGGCGAACGCATGGACCAGAGCATGGCGCCCGTCGACGTCGCCCAGGACGGATCCACACGTCGGGGCGGGTTCCGCGGGCCCACCGTGGTGACGACAGCCGACGGCACTGAGTTCCTGGTCCCACCCGGCGAGCTGTGGCTCGGTGTCGATGACGCGTTCGGCGGTCCGGTGTCGCTGACATTCGATGGTGACGGCTCGGTCGTGAGCACTTACGACGGCAGGTCGGAGCGCGTCCTCCCGGAGGGCATCGGATGGCCGTTCGCCCGCCTGAACGGGGTGCTCCTGGTGTACGCGGACGACCCCACAAGTGATGCGGATGCCACGCTCATCGGCGTCGACGAGCTCACCGGGAACGAGCTCTGGCGCCGCGTCGGCGATCTCAGCCAGTCCCTGTGGCCATTCCGGTGGGGCAGTGTTCCGGCGAGCGCGGACACGATCGTGCTGAGCTCAGCGGGCCGGCTCGATGGCATTGACCCGCGAACCGGCGAGGCCCGCTGGTCGATCTCGCTCGACGCCGAGTCAGCCGACGTGCACGCCGTCGATGGCGGACTGCTGGCGTGGAGTGGCGGCGTCCTGACGATGTTGCGCTGAACCGGAAGCGCGTCTCCTGACGCGCTGACACGGCGTTGTGCCCACAATGGTGCATGGTCGCCGACGACGAGTTCGAGGTCGGGAGCACCGCGGCTCAGCCCGCAACCGACCCTCGGCGGCGACGAGCCCGCGCAGGCGGGGCCGTGCCATGGCTGGTCACCGCCCTGGTGCTCGCGCTGGCCGGCGTTGCCCTCGCTCCCCCACGAGGACTGCCGACGAATGCTCACCAACCGGGCGCCGTCGGGGTTCTCGCTCTCGACGCGAGCCAGCCACCTGAGGAGGTCTGGCGGGTCTCAGTGGGCGGATGGCAGGGGTCCATGACCCCGCTCACGATCGTGGACGAGGTCGCCGTGATCACCACGGGCGAGGAAGCGATCGGGCTGTCGGTCCACAGCGGAGAGACGCTCTGGAGCGTCCCGCTGGGCGCGGCGACGTGCACGGTTCACGAAGCGCTCACGTGTGTCGAGCGCGCGAGCGGTACGAGCTCGAGCATCCTGCGGATCGACGTCGCGACCGGCGAGGAGCATCGACTCGACCTGCCCCGCACGATCGCGGCCATCGATGCCGGCAGCGACATGGTCGCCCTGGCGCAGCTCGACGGTGAATGGATGCTGCAGCGCGTCACGTCCGGCGGCGAGCTGAGGTGGGCCGTCTCGATGAAGGACCTGGCCGTTGCTCCTTCCGGCATCCAGATCGGTGGCACGGTGCTCACGGCACTCGGCAATAAGATCTACGCCACCTTCCAGGGGACCGCGTTGGTCGTCGAGGCGAGGAGCGGCGCGCCGCTCGACGAGCCCGCGAGCGCGGTGATCCCGACTGCGTACGGATACGTCCGGCTGAGCGCGCCCGATGGTCCCACCACCTTGCTCGATCGTGACGGCACGGTGCTGCAGGAGAACTTCGTGGTGGCGCCCGACGACGACCCGGCAAGCCCCGACGTGCTCGTACGGAACGACACCTCGATCGCGATCGAGCGAGGGGGCGAGGTGGTGTGGCAGACCGACCCGAACGACTGGGTGATGGCTCGCGTCGACGGCGCGCTGGTCACCGCACGTGAGGGCAGCGGTGGCGACACCACGGTCAGCGGCTACGACGTCGCCACGGGGAACCAGCTCTGGAGCAGCACGGGCAGCGTCGGCGCACGGCTGGCGGCAGGATCGGTGGTGCTGTTCTCCGGCGCCGGCGAGACACTCACCGCAGTCGAAGCGCGTACCGGCGAGACCCTCTGGAGCATCGGCACGCAACCGATACTCGACTACGGGGCGACCGCCGACGGCATCATCGTCCACCTCGGGAGCGAGCTGGTGCGGCTGTCCTGGCCACGGTGAGGCTGACTCAGCGAGCCAACCACCCGCCGTCGACAGCGATGACCTGGCCGTGGATGTACTGCGCCGCCGGTGAGCACAGGAAGGCGACCACACCGCCGATATCCTCCGGCGTTCCCCACCGCCCCGCAGGGATCCGCTCGGTGATCGCCCGCAGCCTGTCGAGGTCGGCGAGCAGCGCCTCGTTCATGTCGGTGGCCATGTACCCCGGTGCCACGGCGTTCACGTTGACGCCGCGTCCCGCCCACTCGTTGCACAGTGCCTTGGTGAGCTGGCCGACCGCACCCTTGCTCGCGGCGTAGGCGGGCACCGTGATGCCGCCCTGGAAGGTCAGCAACGAGGCGATGTTGACGACCGAGCCGCGCCCGCGCTGCAGCATCGGCGCGCCGAGCAGCTGACACAGCTGGAACACGGCACGCAGGTTGACGGCGAGGACGTCGTCCCAGGCCTGGAGCGGGAACTCCGCAGCCGGCGCACGGTGCTGCATGCCGGCGTTGTTCACGAGGATGTCGACCTCGCGCTCGACCAGAAGCTCTGTGGCAACGCTCTCGAGGGCGGCGGCGTCGTGCAGGTCGACCTGCCGCCCCTCGATCGACCGGCCATGCCGGGCGGCGGCCTCGACGAGGTCTGCCGGCACGGGCTGGCGCGCCAGCACCACCACGTCAGCGCCCGCGGCCACGAGAGCCTCGGTGATGCCGCGGCCGAGGCCCCTGCCGCCGCCGGTCACCACCGCGCAACGGCCGCCGAGGTGGCCGGCCACCGGCCCGTCGGCCTTCGGCGACTCACTCATGCTCATGACGACAGCCTCGCGGACACTCACCGGACTGCACAACCGAGCCCACTGCGCGAGAATTGGCGCCATGGCCGCCGTCGACGAGTTCGATCTCGCCGAGGCGAGCCCCGACGGCGGAGCGAGGCCAGAGCGTTCGGGTCACCGTGGGCGTGCTCATCCCTGGGGATGGATGCTCGCGGCGCTGGCTCTCATCGGGGTGGGGTCGGCGAACGCCGAGGCGATCCCGGCGATGGTCGGCCACGGCGGTGGCGCGGAGGTCGGGTTGCTCGATCTCGATATCTCCCAGGCGCCCGAGGTGGTGTGGGAGTCGCCGCCCCTGTCCTCCGCGAACCTCGTGACGATCGAAGGCACAGTCGCCGTGGCGGTGGAGTACAACTACAGGGTGCGGGCCGTGGGGCTCGACCTGGCCACCGGCGCCGAACGATGGAGCCACACGGTCCCTGACGGCACCTGCCAGTGGTCCGATCAGGGCATGTGCGTGGAGAACCCCGCCACACCCGAGGCCGCGATCGTCACGATCGACATCGAGGACGGCACCCGTGTGGCCCAACCGTACCCGGGCGCCGTCGGCGCGGCCTCCGTGCCGGGCGGCCGCGTGGTGATCGAGGCCACCGGCAACGAGGCCGAGGAGCTCGTGCTGATCGAGGACGACGGCACTGAGCGCTGGCGCGTCACCGCCGACGCCGCCCAGGTGTCGGACGAGGGCGTGTGGGTGGACCTCGCCGTGACCGAGGCGAGCCTGATCCTGCCGATGTCCAGCAGCGAGATCGATCTGGAGACAGGCGCGACCGCCATCTCCTCCCGCTGGTGGTTCAGTGAGGACCTCTGGATCGAGGCGACGGACAGCGGCGACTACGTGGTCACCACAGCCGACGGATCCTTCACGCTCGCGCCCGAGGAGTCCTGGCTGTCCTGGGACGACGACTTCGGCGGGCCGATCGCACTGCGCCACGACGGCATGGGACTCATCGCTGATCGCCGAGCCGACCGGGAGCAGCTCTGGCGCATCGAGACCTCGGAGTGCTACTGGAACGCGCGACTCCTCGGATCCGTGATCCTGCAGTGCTGGGACGCTGACAGCTACCGGCTGCACACGGTCGACCAGCTGACTGGCGAGACGCGCTGGGAGCTGTCGCGCGCCGTCGTGATCGGTGCGAGCCGGGATCTGCTGTTGGTCGCCGACCAGCACAACCACACGCTGCTGGCCGTCGAGCCGAGGGCAGGCGACATCCGATGGTCCCTGCCGATCGCCTCCGCCGCATCCGGTGCAGTCACCGAGGTCCCCGGCGGAATCCTCATCGCTGCCGACAGCGCTGTGGTACGGCTGGCGTGGGACTGAGGGCTCATCACGCTCGAAAATGTTAACATTTAGCCGTGACTCTCGGCGACAAGCTCGACACGCGCACGCTCCGGCAGCGTTGCACCGCCCACGTGCGTGAGGCAATCATTGCCGGCTCGATTGCTCCGGGCGAGCACATCATCGAGACGCGGCTCGCCGACGAGCTGAACGTCAGTCGCGGAACCCTGCGCGAGGCCCTCCGGCCGCTCGAGGCCGAGGGCCTGCTGGTCAGCGATGGCCGCGGGCACCTGTCGGTCCGGACGATGACGGCCACCGAGATCAGCGAGGTGTTCCAGGTACGGGCCGCCCTCGAGGTTCTCGCCGCGACCTTGCTGGCCACGCGACCCGAAAGAGCGAGCATCGCAGCCCGACTGCGGGAGGCTCTCGTGCCGCTGAAGGACGACTCCCGCGAATTCGCCGCCCTGCTCGAGGCCGATCTGGGTTTCCACGAGCTCGTCTGTGAGCTCACGGGCAACAGCACGTTGCTCAAGGCGTGGCGGCAGCTTGTCGGCCAGATCGAGATGATGATCATCGCCGCGGGTCCGGCTCGCGCGTCCTCCCGGATGCGGTACGCCGAGCACGTCGGCATTGCCGACGCGATCGAGAGCGGCGACGTCGACCGGGTCCGGGCCGTGGTCTCCTCGCACATGGACGACTTCGCCACGAAGTATCTGCACGACGTCGCCATAACCGTCTGGAGCCTGTCACGTCGCCCAGGTTCTCGTCAATTGCACCGGATCAATTTCAGGGGATTGCCAGCAAAGGCGGTTGGACCATCATGAG
>NZ_JBMDXJ010000295.1:0-13075 GCF_048594945.1 Pseudactinotalea sp.
TTGCTGACCACGGTCAGGTCCGCGTACTCCGGCTCCAGCAGGTCCTCGAAGGTGCTGGGCTCGTCGATCCCGGCCTCGGCGAACCAGGCGTGGTCGATGTTGAGGCAGACGTCGCCGATGTCGACCGGGGTGAGCGCATCCGAGCCCGGGACCAGGTACTGCTCCGCGCTGCCGGGCAGCGCCGGCGAGGTGTAGGACGCGAAGATGTCCTCGGCCAGCGCGCGTGAGGCGAACGTGTTGTCGATGCCGTACGCCACGTCGCCCAGCGGCGCGTCCTTGGTGAGGATCAGCTGGTTGACGAGCGCGCCGCCGTCGCCGGGAGCGCTGAGCTCGACCGTGTAACCGGTCTCGGACTCGAACGACTCGATCAGCTCCTCGGGAAGCGCGAACGAGTCGTGTGTGACCACACGGACGACGCCGCCCACTGCGCCGTCGGTGCTCTCGGTCGTGGGGTCGCCGCCCCCGTTCTCGCCGACGAGCGAGCAGCCGGCAGCGAGGGTGGTGAGACCGACGATGGTGGCGAGTGCCGCCGTCGTGCGGGTGGTTCTCCTGATCATGTGTGGCCTCCTCAGGGTTCTGAGAAGGGGTGGAGTCACCGGATGTGGTGACAACGAGAGTTGCTCGACTCCCTTCGCCGGTGCTAACCGGAGCAGGTTCGAGGGTCTGCGGCTCGCCGCACTCTCAGCGCCTTCCGCGCTCCCCTGTCGTGTAGTTCCACGCTACCCCACCCCGTAGGGTGGGCATGTTCCACCGACATGGAGGCTCGCGTGAATCCGCAGAAGCTCATCGCCACCGTCGCTACGCTCGGCGCCGGTCTGGTTGCCACCAAGGCGATCTCGCTCGCCTGGAAGGGCGTGACCGGCCACGAGCCACCCAAGGCGATCGACGACGACGGCGAGATCTCGATCACCGAGGTCGTCATCTTCGCGGCCGTGAGCGCCGCCGTCGCCGCGATGGTGCGCGCCTACGTCACGCGCGGCACCGCCAAGTGGATGGCGTCCGCGGACATCGCCAAGAACTGAGGGCGATCAGCGGGACCGTCTGAGGAGACGCCGCAGCGCGACGACCGCTACCGAGGGTCCTGCTACGGTCCCCGCGTTGCGGGGTCGGCGATCGCTGCGCGGGTGGGGCTCAGCTCGACGGCGGCCGCTCGGTCACGTGGTTGGCGCGGTCCAGGTCCTCGGTGAGCTCGTCAACGAGGAGCAGGTCGTCGCGGACCTTGCCGGTGCGGTAGCCGGAGCGACCGACCATGTGCGCCGAGACCGGCGCCGTCATGAACTGGAACATCACCACGAGCAGCAGCTTCCAGGTGAGCTGGCTCGATCCGAGCGAGGCGGCGAGACCGGTCATCACGAGCATCAGGCCGAGCACCTGCGGCTTGGTCGCCGCGTGCATCCGTGACAGCAGGTCGGGGAACCGCAGCGCGCCGATCGCGGCGATCAGGTTGAGGGCGCAGCCGAGGATGAAGCAGACCGAGGCGACCCATTCCAGCGCGCTCATCGTGGATCCTCGTGCTCGGGGTAGGCGCGGCGCATGGCGTCCTCGCGGCCACCGACGCGGCGCTTGCTCTCCTTCGCGAGCGCGGCCCGCATCCGTGCGTCGTGCGCGCGCACCTCTTCGGGGGTGAGGATCCTGCCTTCGTCCTCGGGCTCGACCGCCACGAACCTCGCGAGCGTGACCGACCCGACGAAGCCGATGAGCGCCAGCACCACGAGCACGTTGACGAGGTCGGTGCGACCGGTAGCACCGCTACACAGCGCCAGCACGGCGATGACGATGCTCACCAGCATGTCGAGGGAGATCGTGCGGTCGAGCATCGAGGGGCCACGCTCGATCCGCGCCACGATCAGCACGGCGGCAGCCGCCAGCATCAGGCCACCGACCCACAGGACGATCGGGCTCACGTGGTCACCTCCTTCGCCGGGCGACGCCGGAACAGCCGCTTCCGGGGCCGCAACCCGGCCTCGGCGATCGCCGCATCCGTGGCGAACGCGTACAGGACACGCTTCTCGATCTCCAGGCAGTGATGGCGGGCACCATCGATCCCCCCGGAGTCGGAGACGTCGAACACGTGCACGTACAGGGTCCCGGTGAGGCGGTGCGCCTCGACGATGATCGAGCCCGGCACGAGCGAGCAGAGCTGCGCGGTCACAGTGAGGAACAGATCGGAGTGCGAGCGCAGCTGCACCCGGATCACGGCCCCGTGCGGCGGCTCTCCCGGCGCGAGCGCCCTCTTCGCCACCTGCACCGATGCCATCACCACATCACCGAGGAACCGCACCACCAGCACGATGATCCCGGGCAGCCAGGGCCGCCCCTCGAACCCCACCCGGGGCATCGGCATCAACGTCACCAGCAGCACCGCGAGCACGAGACCGATCACCACGTTGGCGACCGTGAGGTCACCCCACAGCAGCACCCACACCGCGGTGAGCCACAGCACCATGGGCCACCGGGTCCAGAACTTCACGCGCTCAGCCATCGTCGCCCCCGTCCGTGGGCTCGTCGTTCGCGTCGTCGACAGCCTGATCGCTGCTGCCGTCACCCCGGTCCCCGTCCACGAGCACCGACGAGACGTACGGCGTGCGTGCCTGCAGGTCGGCGGCCGCTGCCGTCGTGTAGGTGCTGAGCGGGCCGCCCACCACCGCGAATGCCACACCGACCACCGCGAGTGCTGCGGCCGGACCGAACATCGTGCGCGGGATCGTTGTCTCGGGCAACGGCTCGGGCGGCTCCTGCCAGAACGCCTTGTTCCACGCCTTCACCACGGCGTAGAGCGTGAGCAGCGAGGTCAGCAGGCCCGCGGCCACACCCGCATACGCGAGCGGTGTCCCGAGCTCGGCACCTGCCTGCAGCAGCCCGACCTTGCCGAGGAATCCGGACATCGGCGGGATGCCGGCCAGGTTCCTCGCCGGGATGAAGAACAGCGCGGCGAGCGCGGGAGCGAGCCGCGCCAGTCCACCGAGGTTCTCGAGCGAGGTGGTTCCGCCTCGCCGCTCGATCAGTCCCGCGACCAGGAACAGCGCGGTCTGCACGGTGATGTGGTGCGCCACATAGAAGATCGCGGCGCCGAGCCCGGTGGTGTTCGCGAGTGCGACTCCGAAGACCATGTAGCCGATATGGCTCACGAGCGTGAACGAGAGCAGACGTTTGAGGTCGTCTTGCGCCACCGCGCCGATGATGCCCACGAGCATGGTGACGATCGATGCGACCAGCAGCACGTCGTTGACGATCGTGTCCGGGAACAGCAGCGTCTGGGTGCGCATGATCGCGTAGACGCCGACCTTCGTCAGCAGCCCGGCGAACACCGCGGTCACCGGAGCGGGTGCGGTGGGATAGGAGTCCGGGAGCCAGGCCGAGAGTGGGAACACCGCCGCTTTGATGAGGAACCCGAGCAGCAGCATCACCTGCAGCACGAGCGCCATGCCGGGGTCGATGTTGCCGATGCGTTCGGCGAGCTGCGCCATGTTGAGCGTGCCGGTCGCGGCGTAGACCAGCCCGATCGCGATCAGGAACAGGATCGAGGACAGCAGCGAGACGACCACGTAGATGGAGCCGGCGCGGATCCGCTCGCCGGTGCCGCCGAGTGTGAGCAGCACGAAGCTCGCACCCAACAGGATCTCGAAGCCCACGTACAGGTTGAACAGGTCGCCGGTGAGGAATGCGTTCGCGACGCCTGCCGCCAGCACGAGGTAGGTCGGGTGATAGATCGCGACCGGTGCGCCCTCGTTGCCATCGGCCAGACCCTGCGCGAGCGAGTACAGCAGCACGCACAGCAGCACGATCCCGGAGACCAGCAGCATCAACGCCGAGAGCCTGTCGGCCACGAGCGAGATGCCCACCGGCGCGCTCCACTCGCCCACGTTGACCACCTGCGGGCCATCGCGGTGAGCAAGGATCATCAGCGCGCCGGAGGCGAGCACGACCAGCGTGATCGCTACCGTCGAGATGATCGCCTGCAGCTTGCTGCGGCGCGCCAGCGCAAGCGCCAGCCCGGCGGCCACGAGCGGGACCACCACCGGGAGAGGAACCAGCCAGGTCACGGGGCATCACCGCCTCGGGAGGGAGTCTCGACGGCGGAGCTCGCCTCGGAGTGCCCACTCTCCTCCGGTGGGGTCTCCTCGGTCTCGTCGCGCGCCTCGGCGGCCTCGAGGTCGAGATCGGCGGCACCCTCGTCGGCACGGTCGAGCACGCCGATCTTCGCGAGCCGGTCGGCCACGCGACGGTCCTCGAGGTCGTCCTGCACCTCGTCATGGCCGTGCAGCTGCCAGCTGCGGTACGCCATCGCGAGGACGAACGCGCACAGGCCGAGGGAGATCACGATCGCGGTCAGCACCATGGCCTGCGGCAACGGGTCCGACATGTCCTCGACGTCGGTGGTGCCGTACAGCGGTGGACCACCGGCGCGACCACCCATGACGAGGAACATCACATTGACGCCGTTGCTGATGAGGATCAGCCCGATGACGATCCGGGACAGGCTGCGCTCCAGCAGCAGGTAGACGCCGCAACCAACCAGCACACCGGCGGTGAGGACGAGGATGAGGGCGGGACTCATGTCGATCATCGCGGGTCCTCCTGCTGCCCGGGTGAGCCGGCCTCGACGGCGGGGTGGACGTCGTCGGGAGTCTCACGGGGCGAGTCGAAGGCGATCTCCGGAGCGGAGGTGCCTGCCGCCTCACCCTGGCGGTCAACCTCGGCACCGAGCGTGCGGAGGATGTCGAGCAGCAGGCCCACGACCACGAGGAAGACTCCCACGTCGAAGACCAGGGTGGAGACCACGTGGACCTCACCGAAGATGCCGGCGGTGAACTCGAGGTCGACCGACTGCAGCACAGTTCCGCCGAACAACAGCGGCACCATGCCGCCGCCGGCGGACAGGAACAGGCCAGTGCCCAGCAGTGCGCCCGGCAGCACCGGCGCGGCCTCGCCCAGCTCGTACCGGCCGCCGGCGAGATAGCGGATCACCAGGCCGATTCCCGCCACCATGCCCGCCGCGAACCCGCCGCCGGGGGCGTTGTGCCCGCTGAAGAGCAGGAACAGGGCGTAGAGCAACATGGTGTGGAACACCAGCCGGGTGGTGACCTCGAGGATGACCGAGCGGCGCTGCGGGGCGAGGGACTCGCCGCCGGAGAGCCACTGCCGGCCGCGGCGACTGCTGCTGGGCTCCCGGGTGCCATTGCGGCGCAGCGGCGCGAGCGGGTCGGGTGCGTCCTCCGCCCAGACGGAGGAGCGCTCGGCGTCACGAGCCCGCAGCACGGATCCCGAGCGCGTGCGCAGGAAGATCAGCGACGCCACGCCGGTCGCGGCAGCGAGCAGAACCGAGATCTCGCCCATGGTGTCCCAGGCGCGGATATCCACGAGCGTGACGTTGACGACGTTCTTGCCGTAGCCGAAGTTGTAGGCCTCGTCGGGGAACAGCACCCAGATCGGTTCGTCCACGCGGTAGCCGGGGGCGACGAGTGCCAGCGCCATCACCACGAGCGCGACCGCGACGGCGAGCACGATCCGCCACCACCGGTCCGCTGCGAGCGGGCGGTTGGAGTAGTACGCGGGCAGGCGGCGCAGCACGAGCACCATCACCACCAGCATCACGGTCTCGACGAGCGCCTGTGTGAGCGCCAGGTCCGGGTCGCCGTGGATCCCGAACAGCACCACCACGCCGTAGCCCGTGATCCCCACGAGGATCGCCGACTTGAGCCGGCGGCGGGCACGCGCGGTCAGGATCGCCCCGATGATGATGACGACACCCACGATCACCTGCGCCGGAGTGTCCCACCACCGCCAGGACTCCACGGTGACGCCACCGCCCGCCAGGGCTATCACCGCCGAGACCACCATCACGGTGAGGATCGCCGCGAGGTACAGCGGTAGCGAACCACGCTGGGTGCGGGAGGTGATGACCACAGCCACGCGGTCGAGTCGCCGCATCGTGTTGCGGTAGATCTGGTCCATGTCCGGGATCCGGCTCGGCGCGATCTCCTGGACCTTCTCGATCTTCTCGCGCAGAAGGAACAGGCCGACACCGGCCACGATGATCACGGCCGTGAGCAGAACCGGAAGCTCGAAGCCTGCCCACAGGGTCAGGTGGCCGGGCTCGCCCGCGGGGTAGGTGTCGGCATACGGGGCGAGCAATGTTTCGCCGGCCAGCGGGAAGAGTCCGGCCAGCAGCCCCAGCACGGCGAGCACGTTCGGTGAGACGAACAGCCCGGCGGCTTCGCGGTCCACGGGCCGGTCCTCGAGGCCCTTCTTCTGACCGAACGCCCCCCACAGGAACCGGGCACCGTAGGCGAAGGTGAGGATCGAACCGAGCACCACCACGATCAAGCTCGCCAGTGCGAACGGGGTATCGGCGTACAGCAGCGATGCGAGCACCGCTTCCTTGCCCACGTAGCCCGCCGTCGGCGGCAGCCCCACCATCGAGGCGGTTGCGAGCACGGCCGGGATGAAGGCCCACCGCAGCGTGCGGTGCAGCCCCGACAGCTCGCGCAGGTCACGCGTGCCGGTCGCGGCGTCGACCACGCCGACGGTGAGGAACAACGCGGCCTTGAACATCGCGTGCGCTCCCACGAGCGCGATGCCCGCGAGCGCCACGCCCTGGTCGGGCTGGCCGACCAGCAGGATGAGGAAGCCGAGCTGGGAAACGGTGCCGAAGGCAAGCACCAGCTTGAGGTCGTGCTGCCGCAGCGCGCGGTATCCACCGAGGATCATCGTGATCCCGGCGCTGACCAGCACGGTCCAGCGCCAGGCAGGCACCTCGGCGTATCCCGGTGCGAGCCGCGCCACCAGGTAGACGCCCGCCTTGACCATCGCCGCGGCGTGCAGGTAGGCCGAGACCGGCGTGGGCGCCGCCATCGCGCCAGGGAGCCAGAAGTGGAACGGCACCAGTGCCGATTTGCTCAGGGCACCGACCAGCACGCACACCAGCGCGACCGGTAGCAGCGGTCCGGTGGACTCGATCGGGGTGGCGACGAGCTCACGCAGCGAGTACGAGCCGCCCTCCATCTGGCCGAGCAGCACGATGCCACCGAGCATCGCGAGACCGCCGAGCGTGGTGACGATGATCGCCTGCATCGCTGAGCGGCGCGCGCCCTTGCGGTCGAAGTAGTGGCCCACGAGCAGGTAGGAGAAGACCGTGGTCAGCTCCCAGAAGATGTACAGCACGAGCGTGTTGTCGGTGGTGACGAGCCCGAGCATCGCCCCGGCGAAACCGACGAACACCGCACCGAACCGACCGAGGTACTTGGCTCCTGTGGCGAAGTACCAGGCGCAGTAGAACAGCACGAACGTGCCGACGCCGCCGACGATGATCGTCATGAACCACGACAGCACGTCGAGGCGGAAGTCCAGGTTCATGCCGATCGCGGGCATCCAGTCCAGCGACACCACCGGACCGTTCCCGGCCAGCACGGCCGGCGTCTGCAACACGGCCCAGATCGCTGTCGCTGCCGGGGCCGCCGCCAGCACCAGGAACCCGCGCCGACCCATCAGCTTCATGAGCGCAGGCGCGACAAGGGCAGCCGCGATGTGCGCCAACAGAAGCTGCAGCACGTCCGCTCCGAACTGTGGGGGTGGGCGTGGTCAAGGAGTCGGACGACCCTCGACTGGACCCCGGGACGGGCCCGACGTACAAGGAAGCCGTAGCGACCCAGACATTCTATCGACCTTTGGAGGTGCTGATCTGCGGTGTCCTGGATGTGGATAGCAGGTCAGCCGGACGCGAGGTTCACGAGGAACCCGTCGTCGTCGACGACGTAGCCCCCCGCCACGTCCAGGAGCGCCGCTGTCGCGGCGTCAAGACGTTCGACGGCGGCGCTCTCGTCGGTCTCGTCCGTGGGGTAGCAGCGCAGCTCGTAGAGCATCGTGCCTGCCGGGAGAAGTCCGGCGAGCGCGGGCGGCACCCCCATCGCCGCTTCGACGGCCACCGACCAGATGGTGCCGTCGGGGTCGGCTGCGAGCACGCCGTAGGAGTCGGTGACCTCGGGTTCGGCGAGCGCGGCGGCGTCATAGGCGTCCGCCTCGGCGTGCAGCCACCGCCGCTCGCCCTCGTCGGTGAGCAGGCTCGTGCCGGTGACGGCGTCCGGCGGAGCATGGGGCGAGCCCGCTTGCTCGTCCCCGTGCAGCGCCACGCCCGGCAGGTGGGGCGCGAGCACGTGCAGCAACGCGTCGGGGTGCAGCCAGACGTCGGTGTAGAGCAGCAGGTCAGGCCGCGCCTGCGGGGTCAGCAGCGCCCCGGTGCTGGTGCGCAGCGCACCCCCGAGGCGGCGGGCCATCGCCAGCCCGAGCTCGACCATCTCGCGCTCGTGGCCCGTGGGCTCGCCGTCAGCGAACGCAGCGAGCAGGCCGCCGCGGCCGCGCAGCTCCTCCGGAACGGGAGCGCCGCGCTGCTCCGGCGCGGTCAGCAGGTAGGCCTGCGGCCACGCATGCGCGTCAGCGACCGGGGCCGGGGCCGGCCCCTCGACCATGCACCCGGGCAACACATCGATGCTCAGGCGGACTCCGCCGTCGTCGAGCACCTCGGAAGGGAACCGGGAGAGAACCAGGGCCTGGACGTCGGAGGGCGTGACGCCGTCGGGCACGAGGAGCAGGTGGCCGGGAGGCATCAGCCGACGTCGGTGCGGTGGAAACCCACGTGCGAGCGCGAGGCGGTCGGGCCGCGCTGCCCCTGGTAGCGCGACCCCGAGGCGCCGGAGCCGTAGGGACGCTCGGCCGGGCTCGTGAGGCGGAAGTAGCAGAGCTGGCCGATCTTCATTCCTGGCCAGAGGGTGATCGGCAGCGTGGCGACGTTGCTCAGCTCGAGCGTCACGTGGCCCGAGAAGCCCGGGTCGATGAAGCCTGCAGTCGAGTGCGTGAGGAGGCCGAGGCGCCCGAGCGAGGACTTGCCCTCGAGGCGGGCCGCGACGTCGTCGGGCAGTGTGACGAGCTCGAAGGTGGAGCCGAGCACGAACTCGCCGGGGTGGAGCACGAACGGCTCGTCGGGCTTGACCTCGACCATGCGGGTGAGGTCCGGCTGGTCGGCGGCCGGGTCGATCACGGGGTACTTGTGGTTGTCGAACAGGCGGAAGTACCGGTCGAGCCGCACGTCGATCGACGACGGCTGGATCATCGCCTCGTCGAACGGGTCCAGGCCGATGCGGCCCGAGGTCAGCTCGGCGCGCAGGTCGCGGTCGGAGAGCAGCACGGGCGACACGGTACCAACGCCCCGCGCGCGAGGTCAGGCGGCGGCAGCGGTGATGTTGACCATCCAGCCGACGCCGAAGGAGTCGGTGAGGATCCCGAAGCGGTCACCCCACGGGGCCTGGGTCAGCGGCTCGACGATCGTGGCGCCCTCGGAGAGCTTGGTCCAGTAGCCGGTCAGCTCGGCCTCGTCGTCGCCGGAGAGCGAGATCGAGATGTTCCCGCCCGAGGAGTGCTCCATCGAGGCCGGGGTGTCGGCGACCATGAGATGGAAGCCTGCCGGTGTAGCGAGGTAGCCGTGCATGATCTTGGCGGCCTCCACAGGGTCGCCGCCGGCGTCGGCCGCGAAGCCGGAGTCGCCGAACGTCATGATGCTCGGCTCACCGCCGAAGACGCCCGCGTAGAAGGCGAGCGCCTCGCGAGCGTTGTCACGGAGGCTGATGTAGGGGTTGAGGATGCTGGCCATCGTGGGCTCCTTGAGATGCGCCGGTGCGATGGCTCAGGATCGCACCGCGAACGCGGTGGCGGGAGGGTTTCGCCGGTGCGATGCTGGTGGGGTGACGTCGATCTATGACGCGATGGGCGGCGACGACGCTGTCCTTCGGCTGGCGCACGCCTGGCACGTGCGCTGCCTGGCGGATCCGGTGGTCAGCCACGCGTTCTCGCACGGCTACCACCCCGAGCACAGTGACCGGCTCGCCGCGTACTGGGCCGAGCAGCTGGGCGGACCCGCGCGATACACCGCCGAGTTCGGCGACCACTGCGGAGTCCTGCACATGCACGCAGGAAACGGACCCCACCCCGAGATGGACCGGAATGCCGAAGCGTGCTTCGCCGGAGCACTCGATGACGTCGGCATCACCGAGGTGCGACTGCGCTCGACGCTCACCGCCTGGTTCGCGGCGATGATCGCCGAGATGGACCGCTACCCCGACACCGCCGACGACGTCCCCGCCGGCGAGGCTGTCCCGCTCTGGTCGTGGGAGGGTCGGGTCGGGAGTCGGTGAGCCCTGCGGCCCGGGGGCTGCGAGGAGGGCCGAGGGTGCGAGCTCGGCGGGGGCAGGCGGCTCAGGTGACGGGGCGAGGGCCTCGACGCAGTGGTGCAGCCCTACCGGCGCAGCTCGCGGTAGCGGCGGACCAACGCCTGAGTGGACGGGTCCTGCTCGGCGAGCGCGGCGTCGTCGCCCGTGACGGCAGGGGCGATCTCGAGGGCGAGCTTCTTGCCCAGCTCGACGCCCCACTGGTCGAAGGAGTCGATGCCCCAGACCACGCCCTGCACGAACGTGATGTGCTCGTACAGCGCGACCAGCTGGCCCAGCACCGACGGGGTGATCGCGGGGGCGAGGATCGAGGTGGTCGGGCGGTTGCCGGGGAACGTGCGGGCCGCCACGATCGCCGGGTCGGCGCCCTCGCCCATCTCCTCGACAACCTCCTCGGCGGTCTTGCCGAAGGCAAGAGCCTTCGTCTGGGCGAAGAAGTTCGCCAAGAACAAGGCGTGGACATCCGTGGGACCGTCAGCTCCGCCGTCGCCGGGGTTGTCGACCAACGGATGAGCGGGGTTCGCCGCCGCGATGAAGTCGGCGGGGATGAGGCGCGTGCCCTGGTGGATGAGCTGGTAGAACGCGTGCTGGCCGTTGGTGCCTGGCTCGCCCCAGAAGACCTCACCGGTCTCGTACGCGACGGGCGTGCCGTCGCTGCGGACCGACTTGCCGTTGGACTCCATCGTGAGCTGCTGGAGATAGGCGGCGAACCGGTGCAGGTACTGCGCGTACGGGAGCACGGCGTGGGTGTGGGCGCCGAGGAAGTTGACGTACCAGACATTGAGCAGGCCCATGAGGACCGGCACGTTCTCGTGCAGGTCGGTGCCTGCGAAGTGGGTGTCGACGGCGTGGAACCCTGCCAGCATGTCGGCGAAGCCGGCCGGGCCGATCGCGATCGCGAGGCTGAGTCCGATCGCGGAGTCCATCGAGTAGCGGCCGCCCACCCAGTCCCAGAACCCGAAGGCATTGGCGGGGTCGATACCGAAAGCGGCGACCTTGTCCAGGGCCGTGGAGACGGCCACGAAGTGCTTCGCGACGGCGTTCTGGCGCGCCTCGTCGGTGTCCTCGATGGCGTTGTTCTCAGCGAGGGTGCGCCACAGCCAGGCGCGGGCAAGGCGTGCGTTGGTGAGGGTCTCGAGCGTGCCGAACGTCTTGGACGCGACGATGAAGAGCGTGGTCTCTGGGTCGAGGTCGGCGGTGGTCTCCGCGATGTCGGTGGGGTCGATGTTGGAGACGAAACGGCAGCTGATGCCCTGCTGCACGAACGGCTGGAGAGCCTCGTACGCCATCACCGGCCCGAGATCGGAGCCGCCGATGCCGATGTTGACCACGGTCTCGACCCGCTTGCCGGTGATACCGGTCCAGCCACCGCTGCGGACCTTCTCAGCGAAGTCGTAGACCTGGGCGAGGACCTCGTGGACGTCACGGTCGATGTCTTGTCCGTCGACGTGCAGGCGCGGCTCGGCGCCGTTGGGGCGGCGCAGCGCCGTGTGGAGCACGGCGCGGTCCTCGGTGGTGTTGATGTGCTCGCCGGCGAACATCGCGCCGATGCGCTCGCGCAGGTCGACATCCTCGGCGAGCTGAACGAGGCGGGCCACGGTCTCGTCGGTGACGAGGTTCTTCGACAGGTCCACGTGCAGGTCGCCGACCTCGTACGTGAGGCGGGCTGCCCGATCCGGATCCTGCGCGAACCAGCCGCGCAGATCCGGGGTGAAGTCGTCGCGGTGCTTGGTCAGGTCCGCCCAGGCAGGGGTGCTGGTGGGGTCGATCGGTGCGCTCACGGGTGCTCCTGCGTCTCGCCAAGTGGTGTTCTCTCGTCAATCTAGACGGTGAGCGATCGCAGCCGCTGGGCGGTTCGTGACGCGGTCACACCTGCTGGGTTCGCCACCAATCGGCGATCCAGCGGAACCTGCCGGGCGCCTCGAGGCGTTGCTGCGGCGAGTACGCGTTGTCCTCGTGCTCGATGAAGTGGGCGACGTCGTCGAAGGTGGCGGCGATCGCCGCGGGGAACTGTGCGCGCTGGGTGGCGGTGGCGCGGTAGCCGGTGAGGACTGCTTCGGCGGTGCGACGTGCTGCTCGCGCGCGGGCCGGGGTGTCCGCGGGCCGGTCGGGGCGCGGGTGGCGGGCGCTGAGCAGGAGCGTGGCTGGGTCGTACATCGGGTCGCCGGGAGCGCAGCACTCCCAGTCGATGAGCGCGACCGGGGCATCGCGGTCGAACACGAGGTTGCTGTAGTGGACGTCGGCGTGGTTCCAGGTGGATCCGGGCAGCGGAAGCGGTCGGAACGGTTCGGCTCCCGGTGGCGGCGTGAAGCCTGCGGTCGCGTCGTGGAGGTCTCGGACGAAGGCGGCGATACGTCCCAGGGCGCGGGCGTTGGCCTCATCGTCGTCGAGCCAGGGCGGCCGCTGGTCGGGATAGGTGTCGCCAGGCAGATAGCTGAGGATCTGCCGCCCCATCTCGTCGTGGCCGAGGAACCGCGGGGCCGCGTCGTAGCCGACGGATTCCAGGTGCAGCAGCAGCGCCTCGGCCACGTCGGCGCCCGTGCGCCGCGGCCGGTGCACGCGGTCGCCGATCCTGACCACGTTGCCGCGGTTCGCCGCGCCGCCCGCCAGCACCTCCTGATCCACGCTGCCAGCGTCGCACACGCCTGCGCACCGCCGCCCTCCGAACTGGGTACACTGGCTGCTGCCTCAAGCCTCCGGCTGGGGCGCGCGGGTGTAGTTCAATGGTAGAACTTCAGCTTCCCAAGCTGAGAGCGCGGGTTCGATTCCCGTCACCCGCTCCCTGCCTCGTGTCGCTCCGCCCGGTCCGGGCGGTGGCGCCCCGCCCCCCACCACGTACCGCGCCTCAGAACTCTGTT